>JBHIDD010000219.1:0-4820 GCA_046759925.1 Kiloniellaceae bacterium | reverse complement strand
CGTACGGAGGGCAGGTCGGCGCCGGGCCGGAGCCGGGGATCGACCAGGCGCCGGAGATCGACCAGGCGCCGGGCCCCAGGGAACGCCTAGCCGCCAAGCTCGCCAAGATCCACGGGCGCCTCGCCGCCGCCGGGGCGGACGCAAGCCCCGGGCAGGCGCCGCCGGATGAGCCGGAGCGCGGATCGTGATCGGGAAAATGGGGACATTCTTCTTTTTCCCGCCGCTTACCCATCGTCTTCCTTAACCTCTTGTCAAACAAAGAAGAAACGGGAGAAAAAGATGAATGTCCCCATTTTTCGAAATTCCCTGTTCAGCAGGGAAAAACAGGGAATCGGGATCGGCGCGCACCGGCGCCGCTGAACGCGCCGTCGCGAGAAGGAAATCATGGGCCGCATCTGCTAACATTCCGCCGGCCGCGAGGGATATCGGGGACGGTCGGTCAAGAGGGAGACGCTTGCGATGAAATACGTCCTGCTCGGCACCCTGGGCACCGATTGGGCCGCCCGGCACGGCAAGCGGGTCGAGAGCTCCAAGGCCAAACTCAAGGAGCTGGGGATCACCCTGGAAGCGGTCTACTACACCCAGGGACAGTACGACTTCGTCGATGTGGTCGATACGCCGGATCCGGAGGCGCTGCTGACGTTCTCCGTCTGGTACGTCAGCCAGGGCTACGGCCACATCCAGTCGATGCCGGCAGTCGACCCCGACACCCTGGCCCGGGCGGCCGGCAAGGCCTGAACCGGCCGTCCCCGTCCCCGGCGCCGGCCGAACGAGCCTTCGGGGCTTATTTGGCGGCGCCCGGCGCCGGCGGCCCGGGGTCGGCACCCGCGGTCAACAGCGATTCCTTGACCGTCTCGCACTTGTTCTTAAGGTGCGCCTTCAGGATTCGGGCAAGCCGGGGCCCGTCGCGCGCGGACAAGGCGACAAGGATCGCCTCGTGCTCCGCCACCGCCTGGTCCCAGCGTGCCTTGGACATGTTCGCCACGTAGCGGGCCCGCCGGACGCGGCCCGACAGGCCGCGGTACAGCCGGGCCAGCGTGGCATTGCCCGCCGCCTCGAGGATGCGCTCGTGGATCCGCTGGTTCAGGCGGAAGTAGGCGGGCAACTCCCCGCGGGTCGCGTGCAGGACCATCTGGTAGTGCAGGGCCCGGACCTCGGCGATTTCCGCCTCGCCGATCCGGGAACACGCCAGTTCCCCGGCCAGCGCCTCGAGCGCGCCCATCACCGGGAACATTTCATCGAGGTCCGCGGCCGTCAGCCTGGCCACGGTGGCGCCGCGGTTGGGCGCCAAGTCGAGCAATCCTTCCGAGGCGAGCACCTTCAGCGCCTCGCGCAACGGCGTGCGGGAGACCCCGAAACGCGCGCAGAGCGCCCTTTCGGGGACCCGGGTCCCCGGGACCAGCTCGCCCTCGACGATCATCTCGCGCAGGCGCGCGACCAGCTCGTCGTGGAGCGAGGCCCGCGCGATCCGCGCCGGCTTCGCGCCCGCCCGCCCGGTCCCGCCGTCCCCGGCCGTGACCACGGCCGCGCCGGCATCCTCGTCATATCCCTTCATGGCGGTCACCTCTCGCCCGCGCGCAATGCGCTTTGGAGGATTCGGGCCACGTGCAGGGCCTCGCGCCCCGTGCCGTCCCTGATCTGGTGGCGGCAGCTCGTGCCGTCGGCGACCACGACGGTATCGCCGTCGGCCGCGCGCACCGCCGGCAGCAGGGTGAGCTCCGCCATCTTCATCGAAATGTCGTAGGTGTCGGCGCCGTAGCCGAAGGCCCCGGCCATGCCGCAACAACTCGATTCCACGGTCTCCACCTCCAGCTCGGGGACGAGCCCGAGGACAGCTTCGACCGGCGCCATCGCGCCGAAGGCCTTCTGGTGGCAGTGCCCGTGCAGGAGCGCGCGCCTGCCCTCGATGCGCTTGAGATCGAGGCGCAAGCGCCCCGCGTCGTGCTCGGCGGCGAGGAACTCCTCGAACAGCACGGCGCGTTCGGCCAGTGCATCGGCCTCGGGCCCCGGCAGCAGCGCCTTGAACTCGTCGCGCAGGGTCAGCAGGCAGGACGGCTCGAGCCCGACCACCGGGACGCCGCGCGCCGCGAAGGACCGCAGCGCCGCCATGGTCCGGCGGGCCTCGCGCCGCGCCTGCCGCACCAGACCCGCGGCGAGGAACGTTCGTCCGCAGCACAGCGGCCGGCGGCGTCCATCGGCCGGGGCCGGCAGGTGCACGCGGCAGCCGGCCGCCTCGAGCACGGCAAGCGCCGCGCGCAGGTTGTCCGGCTCGAAGTAGGTATTGAAGGTGTCCGGGAGCAGGACGACCTCGCGCCCCTCGGCCGGGCCGACCGCCGCCGCCGGGGGGCGGAAGAAATCGGCGCGCCAGCCCGGCAGGCTGCGTTTCGCGCTGAACCCCAGGAATTTCTCGGACAGGGCCGCGAGCCCGGGGACCCGGTCCCGCAGGTTCGCAAGCACGCCGAGGCGGGCGGCCAGGTGCGCATAGCGGGGCAGGTAGGCCACCAGCCGGTCGTGCAGCGGAAGCCCGTGGCGCATGTGATAGTGATGCAGGAACTCCACCTTCATCCGGGCCATGTCCACGCCGGTCGGGCATTCCCGCTTGCAGCCCTTGCAGCCGACGCAGAGCTTCATGGTCTCGTACATGTCCTCGGACGTCAGCGCATCCGGGCCGAGCTGCCCGGAGATCGCCAAGCGCAGGGTGTTCGCCCGGCCCCGGGTCAGGTGCTGCTCGTCGCGGGTCACCCGGTAGGAGGGACACATGACGCCGGGGTCGAACTTGCGGCAGGCGCCGTTGTTGTTGCACATCTCGACCGCGCCGGCGAAGCCGCCCCAGTCCGACCAGTCGAGGGCGGTCTCAATCGGCGAAACCGCGTAGTCCGGCTTGAAGCGGAACAGGCTACGGTCGTCCATGCGCGCCGCGCGGACGATCTTGCCCGGATTGAACAGGCCGCCGGGGTCGAAGGCGTCCTTGACCTCCTCGAAGGCGCGGGTCAGCCGGGGCCCGAACATCGCCTCGTGGAACTCGGAACGGACCAGGCCGTCGCCATGCTCGCCGGAATGCGAACCCTTGTACTCGCGCACCATGGCGAAGGCCTCCTCGGCGATGGCCCGCATCTTCTTGGCGTCCGCCTCGAGCTTGAGGTTGAGCACCGGCCGGACGTGCAGGCAGCCCTCCGAGGCGTGGGCGTACCAGGTGCCCGCGGTGCCGTGCCTGCGGAACACCCTGTCGAGCCGGGCGGTGTATTCGGCCAGATCGTCGAGCGGAACCGCGCAGTCCTCGATGAAGGAGACCGGTTTGCCGTCGCCCTTCATGGACATCATGATGTTGAGCCCCGCCTTGCGCACCTCCCAGATCGCCTTCTGGAAGCCCGGATCCACGGCTTCGACGACGGAACCGACAAAGCCGCCCGAGTCCATGAGCCCGGCAAGCCGCTTAAGGGCGCGGCGCTGCTCGCCGTGGTCCTCGCCGGCGAACTCGACCAGCAGCAGGGCCTCCGGCGCGCCCATGACCAAGCGCTCGACGGTCGCGCGGTACATGGGAATGTCGCGCGCCAGCTCGGCCATCGTGCGGTCCACCAGTTCCACCGCCGCCGGGCCCAGTTCGACGATCTGACGGGTCGCGTCCATCGCCTCGTGGAAGCTGGGAAAATGGCAGACGCCGAGCACCCTGTGCGGCGGGATCGGTTGCAGGTCGAGCTCGACGGCGGTGGCAAAGGCCAGCGTCCCTTCCGAGCCGACCAGCAGGTGGCTCAGGTTCGGCGCCTCGTTGGTCACCAGGGCGTCGATGTTGTAGCCGCCGACCCGGCGCTGCAGCTTGGGGAAGCGGGCGCCGATCTCGGCGGCCTCGCGGCGCCCGAGCGCGAGCATCCGCGCCGCCAGCGCGCGGGCGGCGGGCGCGAGCGCGCCGTCCTCGAGAGCCGCGGGAAGCGCGCCGAAGTGCATCTTTTCGCCATCGGCCAGGACGGCGTCGATGGCCCGCACGTTGCTCCGCATGGTGCCGTAGCGGATCGAGCGCGCGCCGCAGCTGTTGTTGCCCGCCATGCCGCCGATCGTGGCCTGGGCGCTGGTCGAGACGTCGACCGGGAACATCAGGCCGTGCGGTTTCAGGAAGGCGTTCAGGCGGTCGAGGACCATGCCCGGCTGGACGGTGATCCGCCGCGCTTGCGCGTCGAAGTCGAGGACTTTGTCGAGGTGCTTGCTGACGTCGATGACCAGGGCCTCGCCCACGGTCTGGCCGCACTGCGAGGTGCCGGCGCCTCGGGGCAGGACCGCGACCTGCTCCTCGGCGGCGATCTGAATCGCCCGAATGACGTCCTGCTCGCTGCGCGGCGCCACGACGCCGATCGGCTCGATCTGGTAGATCGAGGCGTCCGTGCTGTAGCGGCCCCGGCTGTAGGCGTCGAACAGCACCTCGCCTTCGAGCGCGCGGGCCAGGCGCCCGGCAAGCGCGCTGTCGCCGATCCGGGCCTTGTCGGATTGCGCCATGCCTCGGGCGTGCGCCATGGATGCCACCGCCATCCAGATCCCTGACGAAGCGGCAACTCTAACACTTTGCATGCAAATTGCAAAGCCAGAGAGAACATCAAACATACTATCAAGAAGGCTTTATAAGCGACTGTATCTATAGAGAGTATTTCGATATTAAGTGATCTCGCGAAGCGCGTTGATTGTCGGCCATAATGTATGCATAATGCAAAATTCCCACAGGAGGCGCGGCCCTTCGGCGACGCCGGGCACTCCGGCGCGTCTGGCGAGGGCGTCTTGTGGGCGCGTCTGGCGGGGGCGTCTGGCGGGCGCGTCTTGTCGGTTGCCTCAGGGCT
>JBHIDD010000218.1:0-4820 GCA_046759925.1 Kiloniellaceae bacterium | reverse complement strand
AGCCTGCCCCTTCATTTTGTGCGTTTACGGCTTTCGCCGAAACACTTGTTAACGGGAAGACCGCGATCTCCCATCGGCTAAAACGGTTGACGGCTTCCCGACAATCTTTGATACAATACACAAGCATAAGAAGTCAAGAAACAACCATAAGAAGCGCAGGGAGGGAGAACGTGTCCTCGGTTTGCCGATTGGGTCTGGATGTCGGTGCCAACTCCATCGGCTGGTGCCTGATTAGTCTCGACGCGTCAGGGAATCCCGCGGGCCTGCGGGATATCGGCGTTCGCATTTTCTCCGACGGCCGAAACCCCAAGGACAAGACGTCGCTTGCCGTCGCGCGCCGAACGGCCCGGCAGATGCGGCGGCGACGGGACCGCTATCTGGCCCGTCGCGGGGGCCTAATGCGCGCTTTGCTAAGGCATGGCTTGATGCCTTCTGACCGGCGGGAGCGCAAATGCCTGGAATCCCTGAATCCCTACGAAATACGCGCGAGGGGCGTGGACGAGGCGCTGACGCCATATGAATTCGGTCGCGCCATCTTCCAACTGAACCAGCGCCGGGGTTTCCGCAGCAACCGCAAGGTTGACAGCACAGACGAAAAGGAAACGGGCAAGATCAAGCAAGGGGCGCTTCGGCTCCAGAAGGAGATGGCCGCGTCGGGTGCTCGCACTCTTGGCGAATTCCTGTGGCGCCACCATCGTGAGAGGAAGCCCGTGCGCGCGCGTCTTCACGGCAGGGGAGCGAAGGCTGAGTATGACTTGTATCCCGAGCGGGGTATGCTCAGCGCCGAATTCGACGCGCTTTGGAGGGCGCAGGCTGGCTTCCACCCCGATCTACTCACCGATAGCGCGCGCGCGGATATCGAACGTATCCTTTTCTTTCAAAGGCCGCTCAAGCCGGTCAAGCCCGGCAAGTGCACCCTCGAGCCCACGGAGGAACGGGCGCCGCACGCCCTTCCCTTGGTTCAGGCGTTCCGCATTTACAAGGAGCTTGCAAACCTGCGCGTGGAGGTGCCTGGCGAGCCGTCTCGCTTCCTGAACAAAGACGAGCGTGACTCCGTGGCGGCTGAGTTACTCAAAAAGGAAAAACTGACATTCGTCGGTATTCGCCGTTTGCTCAAGCTTCCGCCCGACGCGGGTTTCAACCTCGAAAGCGCGAAGCGTAAGCACCTCGATGGCAACAAGACTGCGGCGATACTGGCGAAGGAGGGTCTGTTCGGTCCCCGCTGGCACGACCTGTCGGAAGACGAGCAGACGGCAATCGTCGAACGCCTCCTGGACGAACAAGACGAAGGACGGCTTCTCAATTGGCTCCAGGAGGCATGGGGGTTGAGCGCGGAAGCTGCTTTGAAGGTGGCGGCGGCCAGGCTACCGGATGGCCATGGCCAGTTTGGCCGCACCGCTCTGCGAAAGATCGTACCGGTCCTGAAACGCGAGGTCATGCGTGAAGATAAGGCCGTAAATGAGGCTGGTTATCACCACTCGAACTTCCGAACCGGCGAGATCTTCGACAGATTGCCCTATTACGGCCGGGTGCTTGAACGGCATGTGGGGTTCGGCACGGGTGAGGCGGACGATACCGAGGAAAAACGGATCGGTCGGCTTGCCAATCCCACCGTTCACATCGGCCTCAACCAAGTCCGCAAGCTGGTGAATGCCATCATCAAGCGCCACGGATCGCCAGCCGAAGTGGTGATCGAAGTCGCCCGGGAACTGAAACAAGGCCTGGAAAAGCGAAAAGAAGTGGAACGGGAGCAGGCCGAGAACCAGCAGAAGAACGACGAGCGAAGGAAAAAACTCGCCGACCTCGGCTATGCGGACACAGGCGAGAACCGTCTGAAGCTGCGCTTGTGGGAAGAACTGAATCCGGAAAATCCCCTGGACCGGCGCTGCGTTTACACAGGCGAGCCAATTTCAGTTTCGGGCCTGTTTAGCAACGAAGTCCAAATCGAGCACATCCTTCCGTTCTCCAAAACGCTCGACAGTAGCTTCGCCAACAAGACGGTGAGCCTGCGCCGGGCTAACAAGGTCAAGAACAACCGCGCCCCGTTCGAGGCCTTCGGCCACAGCCCGCCGGGGTATGATTGGGAAGACATCATTGCGCGCGTCGCTGGTTTGCATAAAAGCAAGCAGTGGCGGTTCGCGCCCGACGCGATGGAGCGGTTTGAAGAACGTGGCGGTTTTCTTGAGAGGCACCTTAAGGATACCCAGTACCTATCGCGGCTATGCCGAGAATATCTCTCGGCCGTCTGTGACCCGAATAAGGTGTGGACCACGCCCGGTAGGTTGACGGCAATGCTGCGCGGCCTATGGGGGCTCAATAGCTTGCTTTCCGATGCAAATCTGAAGAACCGCGTCGATCACCGCCATCACGCCATCGACGCGGCGGTGATCGCGGTGACAGACCGTGGCTTGCTTCAACGCGTGTCCCACGCTGCCGCCCGGGCTGAGGAAAAGCAGCTTGGACGCCTGCTGGAGGATATGCCGGAGCCTTGGATAGGATTTCGTGACGAATTGCGCGAGGCCGTCAAGCGGACGGTCGTTTCCTTTAAGCCGGACCATGGTCTCGCGCCAGGTTTGGGACGACGATATTCCCAAACCAGCGGCCGTCTCCACAACGATACGGCATTCGGAATCATTTCGGGCCCCGATAAGAAGGGGCTTTACGAAGTGGTCCATCGCAAGCCGCTCGGCGAGTTCAAGAAGGCTGAAGAACTCGACGCCGTGCGCGATGACGCCTTACGAGCGGAACTCAAGGCAGCGATCGAAATAGGCCGTTCGGCGGGCCAGCCGATCAAGGAGACTTTGCAAGAGTTTTCTGAAAAGACCGGGGTGCGCCGCGTCCGGGTTGTCGAACGCCTCGGCGTCATTCCCATTGCCGACGCTTCGGGCCGGCCCTACAAGGCCTACAAAGGTGACAGCAATCAATTTTACGAAATTTTTGAAAGGCCCGACGGCGACTGGGGTGGTGAGGTCGTTTCTACCTTCGACGCGAATCAGGCCGACTTCGTGCCGGGTTGGCCATCGAAATATACGGGAAGCCGTCTCCTCATGCGCCTGTGCAAGGACGACACGCTCAGTATTGGTGAGAATGGTGAAAACCGAGTCATGCGTGTAGTGAAGGTCAGCCCAGGTCAGATCGTACTCGCCGAGCACTTCGAGGGAGGCAATCTGAAGGCTCGGGATGCCACTTCGCTTGACGATGATCCTTTCAAGTACCTGACCCGCTCGCCGGATGGACTCCGGAAACTCGGTGCGCGCAAGGTCTATGTTGACCTTGTTGGCCGAGTATTCGGGGACGGGAGCGGGCGATGATCGGCCGCGTCGTCGAGATCGCCGAGGACGGCCGGCACCTCTCGGTCCTGCGCGGCTTCATGCTGGTCGAGGAAAACCGGCGGGAGGTCGCACGCATCCCCCTCGACGACATCGGTATGGTCCTCGCCAACGCCCACGGACTGAGTTACAGCAACAATCTGCTCGTCAAGCTGGCCGAGCGTGGTGCCGGCATGGTGTTCTGCGGCCCGAACCACCATCCGGTCGCTTGGCTTTGGCCGATGGACGGCCACCACACCCAGGCGGCGCGGATGCGCGCGCAAATGGGGACCGACCGGCCGCTTTGCAAGCGGCTGTGGCGGATTATCGTCCGCGCCAAGATCGCCCAGCAGGCAGCGGTCTTGGAGGCGGCGGGGAAACCTTCGGGAGGCGTCGCGGCGCTGACACGCAAGGTGCGTTCGGGCGACCCGGAAAATGTCGAGGCGCAGGCCTCCCGGCGCTACTGGCCGCTGCTGATGGGACCGGACTTCCGGCGCGACCGCACGCTGCCAGGCGCGAACGCATTGCTCAACTACGGCTACACGGTGCTGCGGGCGGCGACCGCGCGCGCCGTGGTCGCAACCGGCCTGCACCCCTCGCTCGGCATCCACCATCGCAACCGCGCCGACACCATGTGCCTGGCCGATGACCTGATGGAGCCGTTCCGCCCGCTGGTCGACCTCAAGGTGGCGCGTCTGCGCGCGGCGGCGCGCGAGGAGTTGACGCCGGAGGTCAAACGGGAGCTCGTGGACGTTCTGTTCGCCGACATGCACACGGGGCGCGGCACGACGCCGCTTGCGACTTGTCTCGAACGGTTGGCGATGTCGCTCGCGGCGGCCTACGAATCTGGGCGGGCCGAGCTGGACCTGCCGCTCGCGCCCCTGCCCCTGGACACGGTTGGCCTTGCGCGGGAGTAGGCCGTGGCTCTGAGCGGATATCGGCTGATGTGGATGATGGTGCTGTTCGACCTGCCGGTGGTGACGAAGAAGGAGCGCAAGGCGGCGACCAGGTTTCGCAATTTCCTGCTCGATCAGGGTTTCGAGATGTCGCAGTTCTCGGTCTATCTCCGGTTCTGTTCCGGCAAGGAGCAGGTGGAGGTCTACACCCGCCGCATCGAGAAGAACCTGCCCCCGACGGGCAAGGTGCACATCCTGTGCTTTACGGACAAACAGTACGAAAATCTGATTTGCTTTCAGAGCCGCAAGCTGGAGGAGGGCCGAAAAAATCCCGAGCAATACGCCCTTTTGTGACCTTACCGCGTGCTTTCGTGCCCGGTCGGGCAAGAAAAAACGCCCTGTTTCCAGGGCGTTAGTTGATCATCCAGTATAGCCGATGGGAGATCGCGGTCCAACCGCAACTCTCGCGGCGCAATTCGCAAGTAATCTCTAAGTATAGCCGATGGGAGATCGCGGTCCAACCGCAGTGGGTTCCGCGGGGGGGGGGTCGCCCATGGTGAGCAGTTTCGGGTCCGAGAGATCGTGAGGGCGGCGCGGCCTAGCTCCCCGTCAGGCG
>JBHIDD010000217.1:0-4823 GCA_046759925.1 Kiloniellaceae bacterium | reverse complement strand
GCGATTCCGGGGATCGCGGCGCTGGCCATCCTGTGCTGGCTGTGGACCTGGAACGAGTTTCTCTTCGCGCTGATTCTGACCAGCCACCAAACACCGATGATCACCGCGGTCATGGCGCAATTCGTGCACGAGCTGGGCACCGAGTGGCACTTGATGAGCGCGACCGCGGTCATGGCCATGGGGCCGGCGCTGATCATCACGGTTTTCGGACAGAAGTACGTGATCAAGGGATTGCGGATATGAAGCGACATCCAACCGCTTATGCGTTGGCGCGCGCGCCGGGCGCATTGGCAACCTGAGCGATCGGATACGCCGGTCATGGCGGAAGTTTGTCTCACCAACGTCAACAAGCGCTTCGGCGCGGTGCACGCGGTCAAGGATGTGAACCTTACCGTGGCGGACGAGGAATTCGTCGTCCTGGTCGGACCTTCGGGGTGCGGCAAGTCGACCACGCTCAGGATGATCGCCGGGCTCGAGGAGATTACCGAGGGCGCCATTTCGATCGGCGGTCGCGTGGTCAACGACCTGCCGCCCAAGGACCGCGATCTGGCGATGGTCTTCCAGAACTACGCGCTCTACCAGCACATGACGGTCTACGACAACCTGGCCTTCGGCCTGCGCAACCGCAAGGTGCCGGAAGAGGACATCCGCCGGGAGGTGGAACTGGCCGTCGGAATACTCGGCATCGCGGAGCTCTTGAAGCGCAAGCCCCGGCAGCTTTCCGGCGGGCAGCAACAGCGCGTGGCGCTCGGCCGCTGCCTGGTGCGCCACCCGCAGGTCTTCCTGTTCGACGAGCCGTTGTCCAACCTGGATGCCAAGTTGCGCGCCAATATGCGCATCGAGCTCAAGCGCCTGCGCGAACGGGTGCCGACAACCTCCGTCTACGTAACCCACGACCAGGTCGAGGCCATGACGCTCGGCGACCGCGTCGTGGTGATGCGCGACGGCTGGGTGCAGCAGGTCGACACGCCGCTCGATATCTACAACCGGCCGCGTAATCTCTTCGTCGCGGGATTCATGGGCTCGCCGGCGATGAACCTGTTCGACGTGACGATCGCCGAGGCCAACGGGCAACTCTATGCCGAGGCCAAGGATTTCCGCGTGCGCGTCCCGGCCGAGCGGGACGCGGCGCTACGGCCACATGCGGGCAGGAGCGTCGTACTGGGCGTGCGGCCCGAGCACGTGGTGTTCGGCGAGCCCGCGCCTGAGCACGAAACCGGCTTCGATGGCGGCATCGATGTCACCGAGCAGCTTGGCTCCGAACTGCTGGTCGGGGTCGCCGCCGCCGGAACTTCGGTCATGGTCTCGCGCATCGACCCGCAGATCGGCCTCAAGCTTCACCAAAAGGTCCGACTGTCGCTCAACCCGGCATACCTGCACTTCTTCGACCGGGAGAGCGCGGAGGCGATCGTCTAGGCATGGAGAGCAGGAGGGCCGGCACGATACTGCAAGACATGCGGGTGGTCAGCTTCTGCCACTATCTGCAAGGGCCGGCTGCGACCCAATACCTTGCCGACATGGGCGCCGAGGTGATCAAGATCGAACCGCCGCAGGGCGCCTTCGAACGCCGCTGGGCCGGCGCCAACGCTTTCGTCGGCGGGGTCAGCGCCTTCTACCTCTGCGCCAACCGCAACAAGCGTTCGCTGGCGATCGACCTGAAGCGCCCGGAGGCGCGCGAGGTGGTCTACCGGCTGATCGAGCGCTCCGATGTCGTGGTCGAGAATTTCCGCCCCGGCGTCATGGACCGCCTGGGTTTCGGCTACCAGGAGGTGAGCGAGCGCAAACCGGACATCATCTACGCGTCCGCCACCGGCTTCGGCAGCAGGGGGCCGGAGGTCGACAAGCCGGGCCAGGACCTGCTCATTCAGGCGCGTTCCGGCCTGGTCGGGGCGACCGGCGATCCCGAGGCCCGACCAACGCCGGCGGGCTGCGCCGCGGTCGACCAACACGGCGGGGCCCTGCTGGCGATGGGAATCATCGGCGCCTACGTGAAGAAACTCGCCACCGGCCAAGGCATGCACGTCGAATTGAGCCTCTTCAACGCGGGCATCGACCTGCAGAACGAGCCCTTGACGCTCTACATGACGAAGGGCGCAACGCGCGACGACTTCCCCCGCGACCCGCATCTCGCCACCTGGTATCACGGCGCACCCTACGGCGTCTACCGCATGGCGGACTGCTTCATCGCGCTGTCGCTCAACGACCTGGGCAAGCTGGCGGGCGCCCTGGGCAGCGACCGGCTGGCCGCGCTTGCGGACATTGACCCTTACGAGGACCGCGAGCGCTACGTGCCGATCCTCGCCGAGGAATTGGAGAATCGCCGGTTCGACGAGGTGGCTGCGGTCTTCGACGCCGAAGGCGTCTGGTACGCCCGGGTCCAGGATTACGACGATCTGAAGACCGATCCGCAGGCGTTGCACAACGAGATCTTCCGCGAGGTGCCCGTCGGAAACGCCACGGCGACACTGGTCAACCATCCGCTGCGCTACGACGGCGAGCTGCCGGCGCTGAGACACCTGGCCCTCAAGATCGGCGCGGACGGCCGGGAGATCCTGACCGGGCTGGGCTATTCGCGGGCCGAAGCCGAGGCCCTGATCGAGAACAAGGTGGTTTTTGCGCCGGCGTGACCGGCCGGCGATCCGAAGGAGGCTCAAGTTGAGCAATTTTCACGTCGATGTTGGCGAACAGGTGACCTTCGCCAAAACGGTGGGCGAAAGCGACGTCTATCTCTTCGCCGGCATCACCGGGGATTTTTCCGGCAACCACGTGAACGAGGAGTACATGAAGCGCTCGGCCTTCGGCCGGCGGATCGCCCACGGCGCGCTGCTCGTCGGCTTCATGTCGACGACCTCGAGCCTGATGATCGCGGACGTCGAGCGCAGGAACATCGCGGACACGCCGGTCTCTCTCGGCTACGACCGGGTCCGTTTCATCAAGCCGGTGTTCATCAACGACACCGTGACGCTCACTTATACGATCTCCGATGTCGACCTGGAAAAGCGGCGCACGCGGGCGAAGATCGAGGTCGTGAACCAGGACAACGAGTTGGTCGCCACCGCCGAGCACATCATGGCGTGGGTGCCCAAGCCATAGCGCCACCGCCGCGGGCCAGCACGCTCTTTTCCCCCGGCATGATTGGCGAGGTCGAGATCCCGAACCGGATCGTCATGCCGTCCATGACGACCCGGTTGGCCGACGCCGAGGTGCCGCAGAGCACCAGCCGGTCGACGCGCTCCGGCCGGTCGATCGCCAGGCTCCGGCAGATCGCGCCGCCGGTCGAATGGCCGACCAGGTGTGCCCGCTGCAACCCGAGGCGCTCCAGGAGCTGCAACAGGTCTTGGCCATCTGCCCTATCGAGTACTCGACGGGCGAGGCGCTGCTCCGGCCGGTGCCGCGATGGTCGTGCGCGATGGCGGCATGGCGCGCCGCTCGGGCCGGGACATGGGTTGACCGGAACGCTCCGACACCGTTCAGCCGGCTCACCGGCACGAGCCGCGAACCCTGTCCGTGCGCCTCGGAGTAGAGGCGTTCACCGTCGCAGAGCGTAAGTGTCGGCGCGATCGCGCTTTCCCGATCTCTCGTCCGAGGCCCTGTTAAGCGTCCGCTGCGCCGGCGTCCGCCGGGGCGTCGTCGAGCCGGGCAAAGACCGTGCTCCGCTCGACCTCTTCGACGTTCTCCGGCCGGGGGAAGGGTTCCGGTGCGGGCGCGCCCGGGCGTCGCGGCCGCCCGATCGCCTGGAAAAAATCCTCCAATCCGCCGGGCGCGAGGACCCACAGCATCTTCAGATCGGTCTCGCCGTCATTGACGAGCGTATGCTTGTTCCAGGGCCCGACATAGACGGTGGTACCCGGCTTGACCGGATGTTCCTCGCCGTTGATCACCGCCTTGCCCGTGCCCTCGAAGAAGAACAGCAGTTCCTCGTGGGCGTCGTGCTGGTGCTCGCGCACGTAGCAACCCGGCGCGATCACCTGGATGCCGGAGGAAAAGCCCCTGATCCGGCCCGAATTGCGCTTGGAGACGCGGATCTCGGCGTAGCCGTTGGCGGGTACCGGCTGCCAGAAGCTTTCACCCTCGCCGGGCTGGCAGACGACAACCGCGCCCCGCTCGGACTGAGTCATGTGGAAGACCTCCCGTTTCGTTTCCCGGGACGCGCGGGCCCATGTGAAAGGGCCTCGGAATCAACATGCTAATGGAGGCTCGCCGCGACTGTAAAGCTCGGCTCGGACGGCGCCGGGACGCGGCACCGGCCCGGTGCGGTTCCGCGAGGCGCCCCCCCCCGTGTCGTACCAAGGCAGGTGCCGCGCGAAAGGACCTCGATGACATGCGCGCCCGAAGCGGGCCATTCCGGCCGACGCAAACCCCGCCCCGACTGAAATGCCCGCCGGGGGCGGCCGATTGCCACGTGCATTTCTACGGCACCCGGGGGGGCACCCGCGCGCGCCGACCTGCCTGATCCCGCCGCCCTACGCGCCGGTCGATCGCTCCCGGGCCGTCATGGCACGGCGCGGGCTGGAGCGCGTCGTCGTGCAGCCGAGCGCCCACGGCAAGGACAACCGCTGTACCCTCGATGGCCGGAAGGCCCTGGGCGAGGCAGCGCGCGCCGTGGTCGATGAAAGCGTGACCGACGACGAGCTGGCGGATCTCACCGCGCTTGGCGCCCGGGGCATCCGGTTCTTCATGCTGCCCGGCGGTTTCCTCCCCTTATATGAGGTGGGTTTTGTCAAGGCGGTTTTTTATCGGACTGCATCACGGGCATGTACCCGTTGGTGGACGGGTGGTTGGTCGGATGGCGGTGTCCGGCGGTGAGCCTGCCGATCGATCCA
>JBHIDD010000216.1:0-4853 GCA_046759925.1 Kiloniellaceae bacterium | reverse complement strand
CCGCTTGCACCGCCCGTTGATATTTGGTATATAGTATGCCAGATGCCTTACCAATGCGGCGGCGGGACGGCCCGTGAAGGCGCGCCGCCTTCGGGCAATGGCTGGCCCGACATACGGATTTCCGTCATGGCGACCGTGCAACTGGACGTTCAGCCCATCGAGGCGAATTTCAGCCTCAAGGACAAGATCTACGGCTCCTTGAAGCAGGCGATTACTTCCATGAACATCTACGGGGAGGACGCGGAACTGCGTCTGGACGAACGCGAACTCTCCGAGAAACTGGCGATCAGCCGGACGCCGATCCGGGAGGCGCTGGCCCGGCTCGAGCAGGAGGGACTGGTGCGGGTCGTGCCGCGCAAGGGCGTCTTCATCGTCCGCAAGACCAAGAAAGAGATCCTCGAGATGATCACCGTCTGGGCCGCGCTGGAAAGCATGGCGGCCCGCCTGGTCACGCTTCGCGCCAGCGACGAGGAGACCGCCACCCTGCGCCAGCTGTTCTCCACCTTCGACGGTAACGAAGTCATCGCCAAGATTGATGAATATTCCGATCGGAACATCGATTTCCATTCCAGGATTCTGAAACTCAGCCAGTGCGATTTGTTGAACGAAATCGCAAGCAACCTGTTCATTCACATGCGCTCGATCCGGGAACGGACGATTTCCGAGGACGACAGGGCGAAGCGCTCGATCATTAACCATATGCATATCATCGAAGCGATCGAGCGGCGCGACACGGAGCTGGCGGAGCGGCTGGTGCGGGAGCACACGCTCGATCTGGCGGCCCATGTCGCGGAGAACGTCGACTACCTCGATTGAGCATGACGGCTTGGCACGCCCAGCGGGACGACGATCATGGCTAGAGCGGCGGCCGACACCCTCGCAAGGAAGACCCGATCCGACGAGGTCATATCCGGCGGTCGGCTGGTGGCGAAGGCCCTCAGGAACGAAGGGGTCGACGTTATCTTCACGCTCTGCGGCGGGCACATCATCGCGATCTACGACGGCTGTCTCGACGAAGGCATCGATATCATCGACGTGCGCCACGAACAGGTCGCGGCGCATGCCGCCGACGGCTATTCCCGCATGTCCGGCAAGACCGGCTGTGCCGTGGTGACCGCCGGTCCGGGGACGACCGACGCGGTCACCGGGGTTGCCAACGCCTTCCGCGCGGAGAGCCCGATGCTGCTGATCGGCGGCCAGGGGGCGCTCGGCCAGCACAAGATGGGCTCCCTGCAGGACCTTCCCCATGTCGACATCATGCAGCCGATCACCAAGTTCGCCGCCACGGTGCCCGCCACCGCCCGAGTCGCCGACATGGTCGCCATGGCGTTCCGCGAGTGCCACAACGGCGCGCCCGGGCCCGCGTTCCTGGAGATCCCCCGCGACATCCTGGATGACGAGGTCGAGGTCAGCAAAGCCGTGATCCCGCAGCCGGGCCATTACCGGGCGTCGACGAGATCGGCCGGCGATCCGGAGGACATCGAGAAGCTGGCGGATATCCTGGTCAAGGCCGAGCGGCCCTGCGTCCTGCTCGGTCAGCAGCTCTGGACCTGCCGGGCCGCCGATGCGGCGATCGAATTGCTCCGTAGCCTCAACATTCCGGCCTACTTCAACGGCGCCGGGCGCGGCACCTTGCCGCCGGGCGATCCCCATCATTTCCACCGGACGCGCCGCTATGCCTTCGACAAGGCGGACGTCATCGTGATCGTGGGCACGCCGTTCGACTTTCGCATGGGCTACGGCAAGCGCCTGCGGGCCGATGCCACCGTGGTCCAGATCGACATGGACTACCGCACGGTCGGCAAGAACCGCGACATCGCGCTGGGCCTGGTCGGCGACGTGGGCCGGATCTTGAAGGCGGTGCGCGGTGCCGCGAGCGGCCGGGCCGGCAACGGCGCCAGAAACCGCGACACCTGGCTCGAGGAGCTGCGTGCCGCGGAGGCGGCCGCTTACGAAAAGCTGCTGCCGAAGTTCAAGGACGATTCGACCCCGATCAATCCCTTCCGGGTCGCCGCCGAGATCAACGATTTCCTGACCGAGGATACCATCTACATCGGCGACGGCGGCGACGTGGTGACGATTACCGCACAGGCGGTGCAGCCGCGCGCCCCGGGCCACTGGATGGACCCGGGGCCGCTCGGCACCCTGGGGGTGGGTGTTCCTTTCGCCATGGCGGCGAAGTACGTCCACCCGGACAAGGAGGTGCTCTGTTACTTCGGTGACGGCGCGTTCACGCTGACCGGCTGGGATTTCGAGACCTGCGTCCGGTTCGACCTGCCGTTTCTCGGCGTCGTCGGCAACAACTCGGCAATGAACCAGATTCGCTATGGGCAGATTGCCAAGTACGGCCCGGAGCGGGGCGATGTCGGCAACAAGCTCGGCGACGTCGAGTTCAGCAAGTTCGCCCAGATGCTCGGTGGCTACGGCGAGGAGGTGCGCGAGCCGGGCGAGATCCGCCCGGCGCTCGAGCGGGCTCGCGAGGCGGTGCAATCGGGGGTCCCGGCGCTGGTCAATATCTGGGTCAATCCCGAGGTCTACGCCCCGGGCACAATGGCCCAGACCATGTACAAATGACGGCGCGGCCGAAAGAGAGGCGTCGTGAACGGTTGTGCCGCCCGCTTCAGCGCCGATGTGAAGACGGCCCGTTGTGTCGATGAGGGGAGAATGACCACGAAGGCTCTGGATGGAATTCGCGTGTTGGACATGAGCCATGTCCAGGCGGGACCCTCGTGCACGCAGATCCTGGCGTGGTTCGGCGCCGATGTGATCAAGGTCGAACGGCCCGGCTGCGGCGACATCACGCGCCAGCAGCTCCGCGACCTGCCCGAGGTGGACAGCCTCTACTTCACGATGCTCAACTGCAACAAGCGGAGCATCGCGATCGACACCAAGACGGCCGCCGGTAAGGATATCTTCCGCGAGCTGATCAAGGAATGCGACGTGCTGGTGGAGAACTTCGCCCCCGGCGCGCTTGCCCGCATGGGTTTCACCTGGGAGATCATCCACGAGCTCAACCCGCGGATGATCTACGCCTCGATCAAGGGCTTCGGTCCCGGTCCTTTCGCCAACTGCAAGGTCTACGAGAACGTGGCCCAGTGCATGGGCGGGGCGGCCAGCACGACCGGCTTCGCCGACGGCCCGCCGCTGATCAGCGGCGCCCAGATCGGCGATACCGGCTCCGGCATCCACGCGGTTGCCGGCATCCTGGCGGCGATCATTCACCGCGAGAAGACCGGGCTCGGCCAGCGGGTCGAGGTCGCCATGCAGGACGTGGTCCTGAATCTCTGCCGCGTGAAACTGCGCGATCAGCAGCGCCTCGCCCGCGGGCCGCTAAAGGAATATCCGCAATATCCCAGCGGCAGCTTCGGCGAGGCGACGCCGCGCGCCGGAAACGCCTCGGGCGGCGGCCAGCCGGGCTGGGCCATGCGCTGCAAGGGCAACGGCCCGAACGACTACATTTACGTGATCATCCAGCCCCAGGGCTGGGCGCCGCTGATGAGGCTCGCCGGGCGCGAGGAGCTGATCGATCATCCCGATTACGCCACCCCGGAAGCCCGGCTGCCGCGTCTGGATCAATGCTTTCGGATCATCGAGGAATGGACCCAGACGCTCAGCAAGTTCGGGGTCATGGACAAGCTGAACGCGGTCGGCGTCCCGTGTGGCCCGGTCCTGGACATGAAAGAGCTGCTGGAGGAGCCGTCGCTGCGTGCGACCGGGACCGTGGTCGAGGTCGACCATCCGGAGCGCGGCAAGTATTTCATCGTCGGCAACCCGATCAAGCTCTCGGATTCGCCGACCGAGGTCGCGGGGCCGCCCTTGCTCGGCGAGCACACCGAGGAAATCCTGCAAGACATCGTCGGCTACGGTGACACCGAGATCGCCGCGGCCCGGAAAGCCGGAGCGATATGAATGAAAGGTCTCCCCGGGTTCCCACGAACGGATCGAGAGGCTAAGATGACCCTCGTTTCCAAAGTTATCCGGGACATGTCGGCCAAATTGATTTGCTCAGGATTTCTTTGTCCGCGAGGCACCTGACCGTAATTAACCCAACAGGAGGCATGTCGATGAGCACCGGTTCCGTGGAGGTCGTGTATCGCGGCATTTTTCAAAAGAAGCTGGCCAAGAACATCTGCCGCGGGGTGGTCTTGGCTGCCAGGAAAGAAGGCAAGATCGGCACCGCCTTCGGGCGCTACGGTGACTCGCCCGAACGCAACGGCATCCCGGCCAAGCAGTTCGCCGTGGTTTCCGATACCGAAGAGGAGCTGCAGGAGCACCTGTCGAGGTACGAGCCCGACAACAACGACGTGACCATTGCCGTCGACGACACCCTCTGCAAGGGCGTCGAGTCCTGGGCCTGGTATGGTCTGCAGCCGATCAACAAGCTGCTCCGCGAGGGCGGCACGCTTTTGGTCACCTCGATCCAGTCGCCCAATAAGCTGATCAACGACATCCACCGCAAGGGGGATCCTTACAATCTCGCCATCGTCAAGGCCAAGGCCAGTTTCTCGGGGCTGTGGGTGTACAAGGACGATCACACCGATGTGCGTCTGCTCGGCGCCCTCGCCAAGGTCGCGCCGCACATCGTGAGCCTGGACTCCATCGTGGCGGCGATCGGCGAGCAGTGGAACGATGACCTGAAGGTCGCCTCCGCGAGGAAGACTTACGATCTGATCGAGCCGATTCCCGTGGCCGCCGATCAGGGCAACGACGAGGTGCCCTTCGACTTCGAACTGCCGGGCTGGACCAAGATGGAAGAGGGCCTGGTGATTCGCGGCATATCCGCGCAGCAACAAGACGTGCCCGGCCGGGACGGTGGCTACGTCCCGACGCGCAACGCCACATTCAAGAAGTTC
>JBHIDD010000215.1:0-4858 GCA_046759925.1 Kiloniellaceae bacterium | reverse complement strand
CGGCAGGATGACCGAAGTCCGCGGTTGGTCCTGCGGTGTCATGATTCTGGCCTAGTACTCACTTTCATAGAAAGTGACTACGGTGATTTTTTGCCGTACTCGCCTACCTGCTTCAATCTATCGGTCGCTTCGCGACTCACGGATTTACGCAGGCGCGTACTAGACGCCGCCGGCCGCGGCCGCGTGCTTCACCTCTTCCAGGATGTTGGCCGCCTGGCTGCCCTGCACCTTGGCGATGTCGTCCTGGTACTTGAGCAGCACGCCGAGCGTGTTGTCGAGCGTCTGCGGATCGAGCGCGACCCTGTCGAGCTGGGTAAGCGCGTCCGCCCAGTCGATCGTCTCGGCGATCCCCGGCAGCTTGAAGAGGTCCATCTTGCGCAGCTCCTGCACGAAGGCGACGACCTGCCGGGACAGGACCTCGGGCGTCTTCGGCGCCTTGACGTGCAGGATCTCCAGTTCGCGCTCGGCGCTGGGGTAGTCCAGCCAGTGGTAGAAGCAGCGCCGTTTCAGCGCGTCGTGGATCTCGCGCGTCCGGTTCGAGGTGATGACCACAATGGGCGGCTTCCCCGCCGCGATGGTGCCGAGCTCGGGAATCGTGATCTGATAGTCGGAGAGCAGCTCCAGCAGGAAGGCCTCGAAGGGCTCGTCGCTGCGGTCCAGTTCGTCGATGAGCAGCACCGGCGGGCCGTCGAGCTCGGGGCGGAGCGCCTGGAGGAGCGGTCGCTCGATCAGGAAGCGCTCGTCGAAGATGTCGGCGGCCAGGGTCCCCCGGTCGCGGTCGCCGGCCGCCTCGGCGATGCGGATTTCGACCATCTGGCGCGGATAGTTCCACTCGTAGACCGCGGAGGTGATGTCGAGGCCCTCGTAGCACTGCAGGCGCAGGAGCCGCCGGCCCAGGGCCTCGGCGAGCACCGTGGCGATCTCGGTCTTGCCGACGCCCGCCTCGCCCTCGAGGAACAGCGGCCGGTTGAGGGCCAGCGAGAGATAAAGCACCGTGGCGAGACTCCGATCCGCGACGTAAC
Source organism: Kiloniellaceae bacterium (assembly GCA_046759925.1). Taxonomy (GTDB): domain Bacteria; phylum Pseudomonadota; class Alphaproteobacteria; order Kiloniellales; family J153; genus JBHIDD01. The sequence continues at coordinate 3,836 of JBHIDD010000215.1, read as the reverse complement.
GCCCGGCGCGCAACAGCTCCAGGGCCGCGTCGGCGGAGGCGGGGAGGGGGGTAACGTTTCCCATGTGGTCGTCTCTTGCATGCCCGGCCACGGCGGGCCGGGCCAGACTATAGAGGCTTCCACCCCGAACGCAACGCGGCCCTCGTATCCACGAGGACCGCGGCAGGCGGCTTTCGCCGGGCGCGCCGGTTTTTATTTCTGCATCCACTCGCCGTTTTCCCGGAGGAACCAAGTGCCCGGCGGCGCCTTCTGGAAGATCTGCTGGGCGTAGATCCGGCCGACCTGCTCGACCGGGGCGCCTTGCGCCGCGGCGCGCTGCTGGTAAATGGTCCGCCGCTTGGCATTGATCTCCTTGACCGTGGCCGCGGCGCTCGGCTGGCGGGCCTCCGCGTAGCCGTCGAAGCGTTCGCCGACCGCCCCCGAGGCGTGCAGGGCATCGAGGGACTGGGCCACAGCGGGCGCGGCGTACAGCGCCAGCACCAGGACCACGGCGCCGGGAACCGCGAAGCAGGAACGAAATCGCCTAAGCATTGTTCTTCTCCCTTGAGACGACAAGGCCGTCGGTGCTCTTTTGGTCGGCCGTGGGGCGCAGCATCAGAAGATGTCCGGATTGGCTTGGATGTCTTCCTTGGCCTGTTCCTCCAGCCTGACCCGCACCTCGGCGTCGAGCCTTATGTTCAGGTTGATCGTGATCGGCTCCTTCGGAGCCTCCACCTTCACGGTCGGCTGACAGGCCGCAAGGACGCCACCGATCAGCAGCAGACACAACAGCCGTGGGACAAGCCTTTCCTTAGCGATGGCGTGAGGCAACGGTTTCATCCTTTCCTCTTGGCCGAGACCGGCCGAATTTCGGATCCCGCGTCTATGCTGCGGCAAGCAGCCGCCTTCTGACAAGTCGCCTCTCGCAATGCGCGGCCGGTAAGACGCAACTAGCGGCCGAATAGCCACAGCCGGCGGACCAGGTCGCTGGACAGCCGGTAGCCCGCGCTGAGCGCCGCCAGGATGCTGTCGGTGCTGCCCTCGATGTTGATGTTGAAGCGGAAAGGATAGCCCTCCAGGACCTCCGGATTGCTGCCGAGCAGGCCCAGGGTGAGTCGCGTCTCGCCAAAGGCGGTCTTCTCGATCGCCAGGGAGAGTTCGTCGTAGTGAAAGTCCGCCAAGGCCCTGAGCATCAGCTCGACGGGTTCCCCGCCGCCGCCCAGGAGCCGGGCGGCCTCGTCCGAGCGAAACCGCAGGACGCCCGGGCCCACCGCATCGAGCCGGCCGTCCTCGATGACGACGGTCTTGCCCCTGAGGGTGATCGGGATCGTGCCGGACAACCGGCCGCTGCCGGACAGGCCCGCCACGTCCAGCAGGCCGAACAGCTCCTCGAGGTTTAGGCCATCGACCCGCAGGGTGACGACGTGCCGGCCGGCGGCGGGGTCGAGCAGGGTATCGCCGACCGAGACGCGCCCGCCGCTTATAAGCACGGCGCCGTCTTCGATCACCAGGCGCGGCGGATCGCCCGGCTCGATCCGGAAGCCGACCGCGACGTCGTCGACCGGCAGCCCGGGGTCGACCCGGCGGATGGTCAACCGCTGACCGGGCGGGCTCCGGGGCGGCCAAAGCCGGTCCAGGACGAGCTTGAGCGAAAGCCCCTCGATGGCGACCTCCGCAGTGGCAAACGACAGGTTGCTGAGCGTCAGGCTGGCGTCTCCCAGCGGCTCGCCCGCGGCCCAGGCGAGGCGGGCCGCCGCTTCGGCTTGTCCGCTCACCGCGCGCAGCTCGCCGAGCAAGGGGAAGATCGTGGCCGGCTGCAGGCCGTCCGGCTCGAAGCCGAGCGGCGCCAGCGCGATGCGAAGCTCGCCGCGGCCGTCGTCGATCCGGTGCCGTCCGGCGAGGCTCAGAAGGCCGGCGCCCCCGGGGCCGCTGCCCTCGGCGGTAAACGCGAGGCCGCCGCCGGCCAGGCGCAGCGTGCCGCTGACCCGCAGGGGCGCAAAGAGCGGCGCATCGCCAAGCTGGCGCAGCGCGCCGGCCTCGAACTCCGCGAGCATGCTTCCCGCCACGCCGCCCAGCCTCAGGGTCCCGGACAGGCGTTCCGCGGCGATCCCCGGTTGCCCGAGTACGAGCCGGGCGTTTGCCATTTCGACGCGGCCGCGGTAAGGCGCGCCCGAGGCGATTGCGCCGTCCAGGCGCAGCCTGCCCAGTCGGGCTTGCAGCGTCAGCGGCGCGCCGTCGCCGCGCCGCAGGCTGGCCCGGCGGTCGCCCCTCTCGACGACCAGCGCGTGGCTCAGGGAAAGGCCGCCGTCTCGGCCGCGCTCGAGGCGTAGCTCGCCATCCGGTATCGCGAGGCGCAGCGGCGCGTCCAGTTCGACCGTATCTCCGTAGCGCAGCCGCTCGGCCAGGATGTTGCCGCGCGCCCGCAGGCGCAGCGACAGCTTGCCGCCGTCCGCCCGGAGGGTCACCGGCAGGTCGACCTCCGCCCCGGCGGCGCGAATCGGCCCGGCGGCCGGTCCGGCCAGGCTCAAGGCCAGGTCCAGATCGCCGCCGAAGCCCTTCGGCCCGCCGGCCAGCGCGCCGGTCACGCGCAGCTGCGAAACGTCGGTCGCCGCCAGGGGCAGCGCGCGGGCGCGCAGGTCGAGATCGTCGAGCTCGAAGCCGGCCACGGCGAACCGGGCGTCGAGGCGGAGCCGCGCATCGGCCCTGACCTCGGCCTCCGCGCCGCTCGGTGTGCTAAGGCGGAGGGCGCCGGCGAGCGCGAGTTCGGGGCCTGCCGCGCCGCGGGTCAAGCGGGCGCGGGCCGGCGGCGTGCCCCTTGCGAACAGCACGAGGTCCGCGCCGTCCGCGAGAAGCGCGGCGAGTGCCGCCGGCAGACCCATTCCGGTCAACCAGGCCGGCGCCAGGCCGGTCGCCGCGATGCGGACATCATCGGGCAGGGTGAGCGTCAGCGTGCCGTCCTTGAACGTCAGGTCGGTCACGAGTGAGCCGGAGCCGGTCTCGATTCGGCCGGGGTAGGAGAGGTCACGCAGCTCGAGGGACAGGCGGCCGTCCAGCTCCGCCCCGGTCAGCCGGTCGAAAACCGCCGGCGCCCCGCCGGCCAGGCCCCCGAGCGGCGGCAGTCTTCCCGCGGCATGCAGGCTTGCGGTGACCTTGCCGGAGTCCGGGCCGGGCAGGGCGAACAGGCTCCAGAGGCGCGCCCCGGCGACGGCCTCGGCCGCCAGGTCGAGCCGGATCTCGGGCGCGGCCCGGTCGCCGTCGAGGCGGGCGCGGAGCTTGGCCGACCAGCGGCCGTCGGCGGCGCGCAAGTCGGCGCTCGCCACGGTGCGTGACTCGGTCATTTGCAGGCGCAGCGCCGCGGCCTCGAAATCGGCATCCGGCAAGGCGATTTGCCGCAGCGACAGCGCGGCGTTGATCGTCTGGGGCAGGCCGTTCCGCAGGGTGAAGGCGACATGGCCGGCCAGCCCGCCGACCCTGGCTCCGCCGAAGGCTTCGCCGAGGCGAGTTGCGCCGACGGGCAGGTCGAGCGCGCCGTCCTCGACGGCCAGGCTCCCGGTGATCGTGCCGTCGGGCTCGGCCGAGAGGTCGAGCGTGCCATCGAGCCGGCCCGGCTCGCCCTCGAGCGCGAGCCAAAGCGCGGCCGCCGTTGCGCCGCGCACGTCGGGCCAGGCCTCGCCCTCGATCTCGACGATCACGGCGCCGAGCGGCGTCATCGCCTCGACGCGGCTGTCGCGGAGGGTAACCGCCGGCTGGGCGGAGGGAGCCGCGCCGCCCGCAGCCGAGAGCAGGGGTTGCAGACTGCCGAGCGTCGGGGCCCCGGCCGGCAGGCGCCGCACCCAAGGCCCCGAGCCCGCGCGCAT
>JBHIDD010000214.1:0-4875 GCA_046759925.1 Kiloniellaceae bacterium | reverse complement strand
GACAGGAGGTCGTGAACGATGAAATCCAACCAAGCAAGATGCCTATGGGCGGGCCTGTTGTGCCTGGCCCTTTGGCCGGCAGAGGCCGCGGCCCAGGCAGGGCCGTGGCAGCGCGACCGGGCCGCCGCGGTGGAAGCGTATCGGCTGGGAAACTACGCCGAAGCGGAAGAGCGGCTCCTGGCCGCGGTCAAGCAGGCGGAAAGGTTCGGCTCGCAGGATCTCCGCCTGGCCGCCACCCTCAACGATCTCGCGCTGACCTATTTCCGCCAAGGGAAATATGCGGAAGCCGAGCCGCTGCACCGACGGGCGCTGGAAATTCGGGAGCAGGTTCTGGGCCCCAAGCACCGTGACGTGGCGGCGAGCCTCAACGACTTGGCGTTCCTCTATGTCGCCCAGGGCCGATACACCGAGGCCGAGCCGCTGCACCGGCGGGCGCTGGAAATCCGGGAGGAGGTCCTCGGGCCGGAGCACCCGGATGTGGCCGCCAGCCTGAACAACACCGCATCGCTCTACCTGGAGCAGAACCGCTACACCGAGGCCGAACAGCTGTACCAGCGGGCCCTCGGAATCGTGGGCAAGACCCTGGGGCCCGACCATTCGTTCACGGCGGCAAGCCTGAACAATCTGGCCGCGCTGTATGACGAGCAGGGCAGATATGCCGAGGCCGAGCCGCTGTATCGGCAGGCCCTGGGGGCGATGGAAAAGACCCTGGGGCCCGAGCATCCCCAGGTCGCCGCCAGCCTCAACAACCTGGCCTCACTTTACGACAAGCAGGGCAAGTACGACGCGGCCGAACCGCTTTACCGGCAGGCGCTCGGCATCGTCGGGAAGACCCTGGGGCCGGCGCACCCGGACGTGGCCGCCAGCCTGGATAACCTGGCCTCGCTCTACACGGCCCAAGGTCGCCACGCCGAGGCTGAACCGCTGTTCAGGCGGGCGTTGGAAATCCGCAGGAAGAGCCTGGGCGCCGGGCATCCCCTGGTCGCGCAGAGCCTCGAGCACTACGCCGCACTCTTGAAGGAAACCGGCCGGACCGCGGAGGCCAGCAGGGCGCAAAGCCTCGCGCAGTCGATCCGGAGGCGGAACGCCGAGGTCAACCGGCCGCAAGAAATCGAGTCCGGGGACCCGAAGCGGCGTGCGGTCCACCTGCTCAGGACGACCGAGTGATCGGCTTTGGGGAAAGGCGGAAACGAAGGCGAACGGGTCGCCCGACCTTGCGGTCCCGCCGTGCCGGATCGGCGTGGGCGCAACGCGCTGCGGCGCGCGCGGGACCGCCATCACGCGTGGCGAAAAGTGCGCGCCACCGGTGGCACGGGAGACCGCCGCGCGGAAACGCGTCGGGCGCTACGTGAGACGCCGCCTTTGGGGCTCGAGGCGGTCCGTTGCGCTGTACAATTTGGATCAAATTTTGATAAAATTTCATTCAATTTTTGTCGAATTTTTACCCGATTCTTGTTTTCGGGGTTGAGTTCGTGGTCGGCCGAGAGATGGCGGCCGTGCGCCGGCCAGACGGCCGCGACGATTTGGCGGAGAGCCTCCCGGGGGAAGCTCGGGCATGCCAGGGACGCCACCGGCCGGAAACGCCGACAAGGGTACTGCGGTCACGCCTGACCCGGGCAATCGCGGGATTGCCGCGTGGACGGGTCTCCTGGGCCTGGCCGGCTGTCTGATTCTGGCCGCCCCGGCCCGGGCCGAGGTCGACGTGCGCCAGGAGGTCGAATGCCTGGCTCTGACGATCTATTTCGAGGCCCGGGGCGAGCCGGATGCGGGAAAGCTCGCGGTCGGGCACGTGGTCATGAACCGGGCGGCGCACCCGCTTTTCCCGAAGGCGGTTTGCGCGGTGGTCTGGCAAAGCGGCGAAAAGTTGCGCGACCGCTGTCAGTTTTCCTGGTGGTGCGACGGTCGAAGCGACCGGCCCGGAGACTGGCGTGCCTGGACTCGCAGCAAGGCTTTGGCCCGCCGGGTCTACTGGGATTATTCCACGGATCCCACCGGCGGCGCGCTTTGGTACCACGCCGATCACGTCATGCCGGACTGGCGGAAACTCCTCGCGCCGGGCCCGAAAATCGGCCGGCACATCTTCTACCGCCCGCATGGCGACGATCATCGGGACGATGGGCCGCTCAGGCGTCCGGCGCGTTATAGATCCGATTGACCGAGGCCGGCGCCCGACGCCGCGTCCCGTGACGGTCGGCGCGGGCCACGGGATTTCGAGGACCGGTCGACGGCCCCGCGGGCGAGGAACCGCCGGTTACCCCCGGAACCGGAGCCCGCGGCCGCCCTCGGCGCAACCTCGGGCAACCGCCGGCGCGGTTTCGGCCGGAGACCCCGGCGCTCAGTTGGAGCTGGCCACCTTGCCCGCGGCCCTGGCCCGCGCCGTCATGGCCTGCTCGCGGAGTTTGGCCAGCAGGGCTTCGATCCGCCCGCCGTTGGCTTGGATCACGGCGCCGAATTCGGAGCGCTGAGTGATCGCCAAACTGACGCCCTCGACGACGACGTCGACGATGCGCCAGCCGTTCGCGGCGCGCCGCAGCCGCCACTCGGCCTGGACCGGCGGCCCTTTCGGGCGGACGATCCGGCTGCTCACCACCACGCGCTTCGCATCGTAAGACCGCGCCACGCCGACCTCCAGCCGCTCGCCCGAGTAGCTCTCCAGGCGTTGGCCGTAGTTGGCGACGATATAGGCCTCGAAGAGCCGACCGAACTCCGCCCGCTGCGGATCCGAGGCCTTGCGCCAATACCTGCCCAGGACGAAGCGGCCGATCCTGGCCACGTCGAAGTTGGCCACAAGCAGCTTGCGCAGCTCGGACTCGCGCTGGGCCGCGGACAGCGCGTTGTCGGCGAGCACCTTCGCCGTCCGATCGCCGAATTGACGCAGGAAATCCGCCGCGTCCGCCGCGGCGGTATCGGCCCGCGCCGCGCCGATCCCCAGACAGAGGGTTACCATCAAGGCGCCGAGCGCGGCGGCGATCCGGCGCCTTGGATCCATCGACAATACCTTCGTCGTCACGGTCATTCTCCTGTTGCGGTGCGTTTCCAAGATGCCGGGGCCTATGCCGGCGCGATAGCCTCGGCGCCTGGCGCGGCGCCAAGGTCCCTGCCCGCGCCTTGCGGGCTCGGTCGGTAACGCCGCCGATCGAGCAAGATCGAGCAGGCGATGGTCTTGGTCTCGGTGGGGCAAGCCACGTTGGCCAGCACGGCATGGGAAACCTTCAGCGGGCCCTGGTAGACCCGGAGCACCTCCCATTCGAGCCACCAGACTTCGCGGTCGCGATAGCGTTGGCCCAAGCTGATGATCCGGCGTGCCATCCTATGTCCTCCAAATACGTCCATGTATTATAACGACGAACGATTAGTTATGCAAGTACTTTTATCATGCAATTTTATATAAACGCAAAAAAGTCAAACGTAATTGTTTATCCCTGTTTAGGATAAATAGGGCTATATGTCCTATTCTTGCAAAACCGTACATTTTGTCCGACCGTTATCAGGGTATTGTGCCCTAGTCTGCGTACAGGGGACAATTTGCCCTAGCCCCACCCGGAATTCCTTCGCCAAGACTTTACCGGGCAAGGATGGCCCGGACCGTGTCCCTGGCTTGGCGCAATTTCAACCGACGACGGTGGCGGAATTTTGGACTCGCGCTGACGGTTTCGAGGCAAGCCCCCGTTGTTTGGCATTAGAAGTCTTCTTTTTTAGCCTTTTAGCGGCAAGTTGCTTTAATCTCCTAATCCATTACATGAATAGAGGTGACGTTGCCGCACAAGGCCAAGGCCCCCCCGCGCCGGCCGGGGCCGAGCGGCGCTTCGACCTCAGGCACGCCCGAGGCCAGGACAAGATCCTGGGGTCGCGAGATCCTGGCGTCGCGGGGCCAGGGGCATTGCCCTGAGAACGATTCGGGCGGAACGGCGGCCGCGGCGACCCTTTTTAGTCGAAAACTCTGTAGAAATATTCTTGCATTCGTTGTAGAGTCGGCGGAGATATCCCGGGCATCGGGCACGACCCGGTCAAAAAACCGGAATATCGCGTCCCGGCCTTCATCTTTCGTGAACCACGCCCGCTCACAATCGGCTACTCCCTCCCTGAACTCGGCCCCGCTCCGTCCTCCTCCCCAGCGTTCGGCGGGGCCCTCTTCTTTTCGCAGCGCCTCGCTTTCGCGTCCAAGCCCGCTTGGGACGCGCAGCGGCAAGCCTGCGCCCAACGACCGCCGCGCGCCGCCTTGGCAAAAACCAGGGATTTCGCCGGCCTCCGAGCGCCCGCGCCGTTGCCGGCATCTGCGTCGGTCCGGCGGCCAAGCGCGACCGCGCGCCGCCGCGAACGCGGCGCAAGCCAAGGGCCCGAACCGCCCGGCCCGGGGCCTACGGGAACATCGGCGCGTCCGTTCGCGGGCGCGCCGGTCTCAAAGCTCTCCGGCCTGCGACCGCCTCTTGAGCGTCCCGAGCCAGGCCGCGTTCAGGCAGAAGTCCGGGGGGTCTTCGCCCGCGCCGGCAGCCAGCCAGCGCCGGCAGCGCTCCGGATGCGGGCAGCGCATGCACCTGGCGGCGGCGCAGCAAAGATCCTCGCCCAACTCCGGCCGCCGGGCCAACCGAACGTCGATCCCGACGCGCTTCATCATGCGCCCGATCCGAGCGAGCCCGCCTTCCGTCGGGTAACGGTCGAGAAGCCGGTAGACGGTCCAAACAAGCCCCGCCAGCACGGCCAAGGCCAATCCCATTCGGGCCAATTCGATGAAGGACGTCGCCATTTCGCCGGCTCGCCGATGAGGGTTCCCAGACATTATCGCCGGTCTCGGGCCTTTGCCCTTGATCTGGGTCAATTCGGCGCGCAACAGGGCGTGGCCCGGCCCGGGCCGCGGCGCGCGGGACCGGGGGCCTG
>JBHIDD010000213.1:0-4893 GCA_046759925.1 Kiloniellaceae bacterium | reverse complement strand
CGAGTTCGACAAAATTCGCAAGAATTGGGCCGACGTCGTCGCCGTTGACGACTTGACCATGGCCATAGAGGACGGCGAGTTCGTCTCGCTTTTGGGCCCGTCGGGGTGCGGCAAGTCGACGACGCTGTTCATGCTTGCCGGCATCTACATGCCGAGCGCCGGAACGCTGCGCTTCGACGGTCAGGTGGTGAACGAGGTCGAGGCGAAGGACCGCAACGTCGGCATCGTGTTCCAGTCCTACGCGCTCTATCCGCACATGAACGTGCGCGACAACATTCTGTTCCCCTTGCGGTTCAAGAAGGTGGCCGAGGCCGAGGCGCGCGAGCGGATCCTCAGTGTCGCCAGGCTGGTTCACATCGAGGAACTACTCGAGCGCAAGCCGAGCCAGCTTTCCGGCGGCCAGCAGCAGCGGGTGGCGCTGGCCCGCGCGCTCGTCAAGGAGCCGCAGCTGCTCCTGCTCGACGAGCCCTTGAGCAACCTCGACGCCACGCTGCGCATGGCCATGCGCTCGGAGATCAAGGCCCTCCAGGGCAAGCTGGGCGTGACCACGATCCTGGTCACCCACGACCAGCTCGAGGCCACCACCATGGCCGACCGGATCGTGTGTATGCGGGACGGTCGGGTCGAGCAAGTGGGCACCCCGGACGATCTCTACCTGCGGCCCGCGAGCCTGTTCGTCGCCGGGTTCATCGGGGCGCCGCCGATCAACCTGTTGCCGGGGAAGGCGGTCGACGGCAAGCTGATCGTCAATGACCTCTCGTTGCCCTGCGAAGGGTCCGCCGCCGGCGAGGTGACCCTGGGCATCCGTCCGGAGAACATCTCCTTCGCCGCGACCGGCATCCCCGGAACGGTCGACCAGATCGAGCCCATGGGCCGCGAGACCCTCTATCTGGTGAGCTGCCCGCTCGGGGGCGTCACGGTGTTGGAGGCGGGATCGGCGGTCCAACGCCGGATCGGCGAGACGGTCCGCCTCGCCTTCGATGCGCGTGACACCCTGGTGTACGACAGACAGACGGATGCGCTCCTCGAAGGGGCGCGTGCGCACGCTCCCGGCTAGTCACGGTCTGCCTATCCTGCCTTCGCCGTGCCGGCGACGGGCGCCGGGGGTCTCAGCTCGCTCGCGCCGGCCTCGAGCGCGGGCGGGATCACGGCATGGCGCGGGCACTGATCTCGAAAACCTGGTCGATCCGCTGAATCAGGTGGAACAGGGACGCCGGCCTGGTGTGGGTGACGATGACGTTGAAGGTCACGCGCTGTCCCGGACGCACGATGCCCTCGCGAAAGGCGACGGCGTCGAGAGGATCGGTGACCTCGGTGCTTCCGGCGAAGCGGTCGGAACGGAACGGCCGGCCCGCCACCGCCGCCTGCCCGAACGACAGCCCGTCATAGGTGTCGCTCGGCGTGCCGAGGGCCTGCTGAAGCTCCAGGTCGACTCCGGTCCACACTTTGGCGGTTCGGTTGATCATCACCTTGTTGAGCGCGAATCCGACCAGGTGGTGGCTGCCGACCCGGTTGCCGAAGCGCGGCGATAGCCCCCGGATGACGAGGACCACCGGGGCCTCGCCGGTCACCTCCTCGACGACGATAAAGGGGTCCGCGAGCGAGCCGCCGCCCGCGGCGGAGACGATGGTGAAACCGCCGCGCTCGTCGCTGAACGTGAGGCCGCCCAGGGTCACCGGTTCCGCGGCGGCGGGCCAGGCCGCGACCAGCAGCAGCGCAATGGCGCCGAACCGGCCCGACCGAAACGGTCGCCTCCGGCGCGGATTTGCGGGGCTCGGGCGCATCGTCAGGCTCCCGCTCGGCGCGCGGCACGCCACAGGATGTTGTCCATGTTCACCGCCAGGATAAGCCGCAGAATCAAGGGAACATCATACGCGCGGGCGAGATTCGGCGGTGAATGGCACCTGGCACCGCCCGCTGCGCAATGGGAACGCCAAGGGCTTCGAGCCTGTACTTTTCAAAGTTCTCTTTGATTTTTGCGTAATCCGTCGTGTAGGTGTACGGAAGATCGATTGAAACGTGATCCAGCCGGACTGGATCGACAATGGGTTCCGCTGTCGGTTTCATGCCCGTAGGAAAATTTTCGGCCCTATCGTTCGGGAGGCTGGCCTTAAGGTGAGCGTTCAACGCATTCTCACGTCGGTGGGCTGCGCCGACGAAAATATGGCCACTTTGCGCGCGGCGCCAGGGCCGATCGCGTCGTCGCAATGAGCACGGGACAGATCGAGCGGCCCGACGATTTCGACGTCCGGCCAGCCAGCCTGATTGTCGTGGGCTTTATCGAGCCGCCCGGGATCGACCCGATCGAGGCGGCGTGGGCCGAGTGACCGGCCTGCCCCTGCAACCCGGTCCGCCCCGAATGCCATGCGCCGAGCTTCACGTCGACTGCTGTGCCGAGCTGGCCTGGCCCGATGAGGCCGAACGGCAGGCCATGTCCGAGCTCCCCGCCGCGCGGGAGCTCCACGCCCGGCCGCCCACACCGACCGGCTCGATCAGTTGCCCCGGATCGAGCTCGGCCGGCCGCCGCGCCCGGTGGCGCCGGCCGGGACTCCCCTGCGTGTCGCCTTCTGGAACGCGGAACGCTGCAAGCACCTCGACGACAGCGCGGCCCTGCTGCGCCGCGCCGCCGCCGAGGTGAACCTGTTGTGCGAAATGGACCTGGGCATGGCCCGCTCGGGCCAGGCGCACACCACCCGGGAGCTGGCCGAGCGCATGGGCCATGGTTACGCCTTCGCCATCGAGTTCATCGAACTCGGCCTGGGCAACGCGCCTGAGCGGCGGCGCCACGCCGGGGCGCGCAATTCGGCCGGGCTGCACGGGGCGGCGATCCTGTCGCGCCACGCCCTCGAGCGTCCGGCGCTGATCCGGCTGGAGCGGGACGGCGACTGGTTCGACGGCTCGCGCGGCGAACGGCGCGTCGGCGGGCGCATCGCCCTGGCCGCGCGCCTGCCGCTCGCGGGCGCGTCGGTTACCGTCGTCAGCGTGCATTTGGAAAGCCACGGCGACCCGGACCAGCGGGCCGACCAGACGGCCCGGCTCCTCGGCGCGGTCGATCGCTACGCCGACGGCGGACCGGTTGTCATCGGCGGCGATTTCAATACGAACTCGGCGCCCAGGAACCTGGCGGCGGACCCGGCCGCGAGGCGCGCCCTGTTGGCCGAGGACGCCACCCGCCTGGTCGATCCGGTGCCCTATGAGCCGCTGTTTCAGGTGGCTGCCGCGGCCGGCTACGACTGGCACGCCTGCAACGCGCCCGGCCCGACCGTGCGGAGCGGGACCGACGGGGCGGCCGCGCCGCCGCTCGGCAAACTCGACTGGTTCTTCGCCCGCGGCCTGCGGGCCAGCGATCCGGCGATGGTGCCCGCCGTGGCCGAGGACGGCGTAACCGCGATCTCCGACCACGAGCTGCTCGCGGTCTCGATCGCGCCGATCACGGGCGATCCGAGGTGAGGGGGGTGTCACCCGCAACATTCAATACGGCCGCGGCCGGGTGCTTGGCTCTGTTCCGGGCCGGGTCCCCCGCCCGGCTGCCACGGCCAAGCGGGGTTCCGCGCGCGCGGGGGGAGCACCGCCGGCCGGCGGTGGGTTGCGCCCCCGCGGTGTTCCGGGTCGCAGCGGTTGATCCAGCGCCTCAGGGCGTCGGGACCCGGATTACCATTATTCGCTATCTTGATTTTTCGACGAGATGGTAGAAACTCCTCGGGTGCCCCTGAAGAGCCGGTCCGAGAGATCGGGCCCGGCAGCAGACGTGGTGCGAACATCCAAATCCGGCCGATGCCGGGGGGCGGTTTGCCAAAGTCTTGCGGCCGGCGCGCGGACGTGCACATAAATGACACAGAGCGCCCGCTTCGGGCTTTGGTATTGTCGGGGGGAGGCCAAGGTTGCGTGGCGCAAGCCACGATCTTATCGAGGCCTTGAGAGGATGTTACTGAATTCGAGCGCGGTCCTGGACACACTGGCGGCACGAGGCGGCTTCGCCCGCGGGGCCGGTGACTCCGCGGCGGTGCCGACGATCATCCATGCCGATTTGACGGTGCTCGGCGACCTGCTCAGCGACGGGCACATTCTGTTGAACGGTACGGTCGAGGGCAACATCAACAGCCGGACGGTGACGGTCGGCGAAAGCGGGCACGTTGAAGGGGCCATCCTCGCCGAGTCCGTATACATCTGCGGCTCGGTCAGGGGCCCGGTGCGGGCGAACACCGTGACGGTGGGGAAGACGGCGAGAATTGTGGGCAGTATCTTCCATAACGTCCTGACCATCGAACCCGGCGCCTTCCTGGAGGGGCGCCGGCCCTGGCGACCCCACATCGATCGCAAGCTGCAATCCACGACATGATTCAACGAAGCTTTGGTAAGGGAGTACGAGATGTTTTCACAGTCGCACAGACCCGCGGAGGAACCACCGCGGCAAGGCGAAGCCGTCCGCGGCGCGGGCCGGAGTAGCGGGGAGCCCTCGATCATCAACACCGATCTCAAGGTGGTCGGCGACCTGCACAGCGCCGGCGACATCCAGGTCAAGGGCACCGTGGAGGGCGACATCAACAGCAAGAGCGTGACCATCGGCGAAGGCGCCCAGGTTCAAGGTTCGGTTTCGGCGGAAACGGTCCACATCTCCGGCACCATCAAGGGCCAGATCCAGGCTCCGTCGGTCCAGGTCGCGAAGACCGCCAAGGTACTCGGTGACATCGTCCATCAGACCCTCTCGGTCGAGGCCGGGGCTCATCTGGATGGCAATTGTCGCCGACTCGAATCCAAGAAGCCGGGCGAACAGCCAACCGTCCCGTCGTTCAAGCCGGCGCAGGCCGAGGCCAAGCCGGCGCAAGCCGAGAGCACCGACACCGAAAAACGGGTGGCCGGCGGCGCATCCTAAAGACGGCCGCGCGGCGGCGG
>JBHIDD010000212.1:0-4896 GCA_046759925.1 Kiloniellaceae bacterium | reverse complement strand
TATGGTCTCGCAGGCGCCGTTTCAGGTCAGCAGTTATACCCACATACCGCTGAGCCGGCGTCTCAACACTTTCGATTAGGTAGACATAATGCGTGTGCAGCCCTTCTTCGCTAACCTTGCTCCGCCGAAGCGGCTACGCCAAGGCGAGAGCTTCGAAGGGCATCCTGCTTCGCGCAAACGACGGATGACAATCCTGCGGAGCGCGACCGCGCGAAGCAGGATGGCGGAGGGGGTGGGATTCGAACCCACGGTACCCGCAAGGGGTACAACGGTTTTCGAGACCGCCCCGTTCGACCGCTCCGGCACCCCTCCACAGCGCCCGCAACCGAGCCCTGACGGCGGCTCGCTTGGAGCGGGCCGGAAAGTAGCCCAAGGCCCGCAAGCCCGCAACCCGCTGGCCCGGCGCACCGCGGGGCGGGCCCGGGCCGAAGTGGCGCGGACGAACCGCGCGCCGGATGTCGCCCCGGGCGGCTTGGTCCGCCCCGTCGACCGCGGTTCCGGGCCTGCGGGCGGCCCGGTTTCGGACCGGCCGGCTCGCCGGGAAAGGCGTTGACAGGGTAGGCCGCGGCGCTATAGTCCGCGCGGTCGGCCGCAGGCCCTCCCCGGGTCCGCGGCCCTGTCGTTGACGGCGTTTTTCGGCGAAACATGTTTGCAGTTATCAAAACCGGCGGCAAGCAATACAAGGTCGCCGCGGACGATGTTCTCAAGGTCGAGCGCCTGGTGGGCGAGCCCGGCCAGACGGTCACCCTGGAGTCCGTCCTGATGGTCGGCGGCGAAAAGGGGGTCAGGCTCGGCGCACCCTACGTCGAGGGCGCCACGGTCGCCGCCGAGGTCGTCGCGCAGATCCGCGGCGAGAAAATCATCGTCTTCAAGAAAAAGCGCCGCAAGAACCACCGTCGCCGGAACGGCCACCGCCAGGATCAGACCGTCCTCAGGGTGACCGAGATCCTGACGGACGGCAAGACGCCCGCGAAGACGGCGAAGGCTCCGCGGAAACCTTCGGCGAAGAAGACGAAGAAGACCGGCGCCAGGCGGGCTGCGCCCAAGGCGGCCACGCCGAAAAAGAGCGCCGGCGCCAAGGCCGCGAAGAAGGAGGACTGATGGGGCATGGCTCATAAGAAGGCAGGCGGCAGCTCGCGCAACGGGCGCGATTCGATCGGACGCCGCCTCGGCGTCAAGTTGTTCGGCGGCGAGCGCGCGACCGCCGGCAACATCATCGTCCGCCAGCGGGGCACCAAGTTTCACCCGGGCTCGGGCGTGGGCATGGGCCGGGACCATACCCTTTTCGCGCTCGCCGAAGGCGATGTGAAATTCACCCGCAAGGCCCGCGGCCGAACCTATGTCTCGGTGGTGCCGCCGGCCTGACGCGGCCCCGGCCCGCGATGGAAATTTCGGGAGGCATGAAGGTTCCGGGGGAATGGTGCGCCGTTCCCTTTTTTCTTTGCCCGCGGAGGCGGCGAAGGCATAGGCGATGAAGTTCCTCGACGAGGCGAAAATCTTCGTCAAAGGCGGCCACGGCGGCGACGGCTGCATGAGCTTCCGCCGCGAGAAGCACGTGGCCTTCGGCGGTCCGGACGGCGGCGACGGGGGCCGCGGCGGCGACGTCCTGGCCGAGGCCGTCGAGGGCTTGAACACGCTGATCGACTTCCGCTATCAGCAGCACTTCAAGGCCGGCCGCGGCGCGCCCGGCAAGGGCAGGGACATGACCGGCGCCGCCGGCGAATCGGTCGTCATCAAGGTGCCTGCCGGGACCCAGATCCTCGACGCGGACAAGACCGGGCTGCTGGCCGATCTGGTCGCGCCGGGACAGACCGCCCTGCTGGCCTGGGGCGGCGACGGCGGCCACGGCAACGCCCACTTCAAGTCCGCCACCAACCGCGCGCCGCGCCGCGCCGATCCCGGCCGGCCGGGCGCGGAACGCTGGGTCTGGCTGCGCCTCAAGCTGATCGCCGATGCCGGCGTCGTCGGCCTGCCGAACGCCGGCAAGTCGACCTTGCTGGCCACGGTCTCGCGCGCCCGGCCCAAGATCGCCGATTATCCCTTCACCACGCTGCATCCCAGCCTGGGCGTGGTCTACAGCCAAGGCGAGGAATTCATCCTCGCCGACATCCCCGGCCTGATCGAAGGCGCCCATGAGGGCGCCGGTCTCGGCGACCGCTTCCTGGGCCATATCGAGCGGTGCGGCCTGCTGTTGCATATGGTCGACGGCACCCGGGACGATGTCGCCCAAGCCTACCGCACGGTCCGGGCCGAGCTTTGGGCCTACGGCCACGGCCTGCCCGCCAAGCCGGAGATCATCGCCCTCAACAAGATCGACGCGCTCGCCCCCGAGGAGCTCCTGGCCAAGACCGCGGCGCTGGCCCAGGCGGCGAAGCGGTCGGGTGAAGACCAGGTGTTTCAGATCTCCGCGGCCAGCGGCGCCGGGGTCGAGCGCCTGGCCCGCGCCCTGTTGCGACAGGTCCAGGCCGGCCGCAACCCGGCAAGGCCGCCGGCCTGGGAGCCGGCCGCCGAGGAGCGGCCGTGAACCCGCTCGCGGGATAAGCCATCATGAGCGCGATGCCCAAGTACAACCTGAGCGGAGTCCGGCGCCTCGTGGTCAAGATCGGCTCGGTCCTGCTGGTCGAGCCGGACTCGGGGGCCATCCGCCGGGACTGGCTGGACGCCCTTGCCGACGACGTGGCGGCGCTGATCCAGCGCGGCACCGAGGTCATCCTGGTCTCCTCCGGGGCGATCGCGGTCGGCCGCCGGCACCTGAACCTGAGCCGCGGCACCCTCAAGCTGGAGCGGCAGCAGGCCGCGGCGGCGACCGGCCAGATCCGCCTGGCCCACGCCTATCAGGAGACGCTCGCGCGCCATGCCATCACCGTGGCGCAGATCCTACTCACCCTCGACGACACCGAGGAACGACGGCGTCACCTGAACGCCCGCAACACCTTGACCGAGTTGCTGCGGCTTCGCACGGTGCCGGTCATCAACGAGAACGACACGGTGGCGACCAGCGAGATCCGCTTCGGCGACAACGACCGCCTGTCCGCCCGGGTCGCCGCCATGATGAACGCGGAGGTGCTGGTTCTGCTGTCCGACATCGACGGCCTCTACGGCGCCGATCCGCGCCGGAACCCGGAGGCCGAGTTCATCCCCGAAGTGCCGGCGATTACGCCGGAAATCGAGGCCATGGCCAGCAAGGCGCCGCCCGGCTACAGCTCCGGCGGCATGGTGACCAAACTGGCCGCCGCGCGCATCGCGGTGGGCGCCGGCTGCCGCATGGTGATCGCGGACGGCCGCATCCTGAATCCGCTGGCCGCCCTCGATGCGGGCCGGCGCGCCACCTGGTTCCTGTCGCAGGTCGAGCCGCGCACCGCGCGCAAGCGCTATATCGCGGGCGCGCTCAATCCCATGGGCAGCGTGACGCTGGATGGCGGCGCGCTGAGCGCGCTTGAAACCGGCAAAAGCCTGCTACCCGCAGGGGTGACCGCCGTCGAGGGCGCCTTCGAGCGCGGCGACGCGGTCATCGTCCAGACCGCCGAGGGCGCCGAGATCGGCCGCGGCCTGATCGCCTATTCGGCGCCGGACGCCCGCCGGATCATCGGCCACAAGAGCCGTGAAATCGAAGCCATTCTGGGCTACCGTGGGCGGGAGGAACTGATCCACCGGGACGATCTGGTGCTGACCCGGAACCCGCAGGACTGGGAGGACCGCCATGACCGCTGAAGCCGCGGTTCGGCAAGACAAGGGGGGCGAGAGATCCGATCTGCGCCGCGAGATGGCGCGGCTCGGCCGCGCCGCCCGCGCCGCCGCCGCCGAGCTGGCGCTCGCCGCCGCCGGCGCCAAGACCCTGGCGCTCGAGGCTGCCGCCGAGGCGACCCGCCGCCGGCGGGGGGACATCCTGGAAGCCAACGCCGAGGACATGGCGGCCGCCCGGGCCAAGGGCCTAAGCGATGCCCTGCTCGACCGGCTGGAACTCAATCCCGAGCGGATCGAGGCCATGGCCCGAGGCCTGGAGACGATCGCCCGCTTCCCCGATCCGGTCGGCCGGACGCTGGCCGAATGGGAGCGCCCCAACGGCCTCAAGATCGCCCGCGTCGCGGTCCCGCTGGGCGTCATCGGCATCATCTACGAAAGCCGCCCGAACGTGACCGCGGACGCCGGCGGCTT
Source organism: Kiloniellaceae bacterium (assembly GCA_046759925.1). Classification (GTDB taxonomy): domain Bacteria; phylum Pseudomonadota; class Alphaproteobacteria; order Kiloniellales; family J153; genus JBHIDD01. The sequence goes on along the minus strand of JBHIDD010000212.1, from coordinate 741 downwards.
ATGCCTGAAAGCGGGCAACGCGGCGATCCTGCGCGGCGGCTCGGAGAGCTTCCATTCCTCGGGTGCCATCCTCACCTGCCTCCAGGCGGGACTGCGCGAAGCCGGCCTGCCCGAGGCGGCGATCCAGCGGGTGCCGAGCCCCGGCCGCGCCGCCGTCGGCATCCTGCTCGCGATGCACGAGTCCGTCGACATCATCGTGCCGCGCGGCGGCCGCGGCCTGATCGAGCGGGTCCAGGCGGAAAGCCGCATGCCGGTGATCGCCCATTTGGAGGGGCTTTGCCACACCTACGTCCATGCCGCCGCCGATCCGGACAAGGCGCGCAAGGTGGTGCTGAACGCCAAGATGCGGCGCACCGGTATCTGCGGCGCGACCGAGACCCTTCTGGTCGACCGGGCGGTGTCGGGCGCGCCGCTCAAGCCGATCCTGGACGACTTGATCGCCGCCGGCTGCGAGGTGCGCGGCGACGAGACCGTCTGCCAGACCGATCCCCGGACCAAGCCGGCAAGCCCCGAGGACTGGGATACCGAGTATCTGGACAAGATCATCTCGGTCAAAGTGGTCGACGGCCTGGAGGCCGCGATCCAACACATCGACCGCCACGGTTCGAACCACACCGATGCGATCATCACCGAGGACCAGGCCGCGGCCGAGGCGTTCTTGTCCCGGGTCGATGCCGCCATCGTGATGCACAACGCCTCGACCCAGTTCGCCGACGGCGGCGAGTTCGGCATGGGGGCGGA
>JBHIDD010000211.1:0-4950 GCA_046759925.1 Kiloniellaceae bacterium | reverse complement strand
CCACAATATCTTGAGCATGAACCGCCGGCTGATACCGGGTTTTGTGACTCAGCAGCACCAGGCGGCCCCTGGATCATGGAAGCAGGACCGCGCAATGGCGCCCGGCCCGGCGCGCGACTTTGTCCGACCGGCAAGTTGACATATGCGAATGAATTGCATTATTATTGCTATTGACACGCATTCGCAAAAATTAGCGGCACCCGAATCCGGAGTTTGATCGGTCTTGGCAGCGATGATGCGGCGATGATACTGGGATATGAGGGGACTGCGACGCGGATCGGCGCCGATTTGGCGGCGCGCACCCGTGTCGGTCGGTCGGCCTTGGCCCGGGCGCTATGGTGCGCCTGGCCCGGAGGCGGGGCAGCCGCAGGCCGACTATGACAACCTGGAAAAGGACCCCGACGATGAGGTCCCGGAAGAGGAGACATTCCATGCGATCGACCTGGGCCAATCTGACCGCCGCCGCTGTGGTTCTGTCGGTCATGGGCGCCGCCGGCGCGGCGCCGCCCGAGGCGGTGCTCAACCTCTACACATCGCGCCACTACCAGAGCGACGAGTCCATCTACGCGGGCTTCACCGCGCAAACCGGCATCAGGATCAACCGCATCGAGGGCAAGGGCGATGCGCTCATCGCGCGGATCAAGAGCGAGGGTGCGAACAGCCCGGCCGACGTTCTGATTACCGTGGATGCCGGTCGGCTCTGGCGCGCCGAGCAGGCCGGACTCTTCCAACGGGTGACCTCGAAGCTGCTCGAGGCCCGGATCCCGCCACAGCTCCGGCAGCCGGAGGGGCGCTGGTTCGGCTTCTCACAGCGCGCCCGGCTGATCTTCTATAACAAGGGGCGGATCGCACCGGGCGAGATCAAGACTTACGAGGACCTGGCCGACCCCAAGTGGCGGGGGCAGGTCTGCATCCGTTCCAGCTCCAACATCTACAACCTGTCGCTTTTGGGTTCGATCATCTCCGCCCACGGCGCGGAAGCCGCCGAAGCCTGGGCCAAGGCGGTGGTCGCCAACTTCGCGCGCGATCCGCAAGGCGGGGATACCGATCAGATCCGTTCCGTCGCGGCCGGCGAGTGCGGCATCGCGGTTGCCAACTCCTATTACTACGCCCGCCTGTTGACCAGCCCCAAGGCAAAGGACCGGAACGTGGCCAAGGCGGTCGGCGTCGTCTTTCCCAACCAGGACGACCGCGGCACCCACGTGAATATCTCCGGCGCCGGGGTCCTGAAGGCCGCGCGGCACACCGCGGCCGCGATCAGGTTCCTTGAATACCTGGCGAGCGACACGGCCCAGCGCATTTTCGCCGACGGCAACAACGAATATCCGGTCGTCGAATCCGTGGCGCCGAATGCGGCGCTGCAATCGCTCGGCGACTTCAAGCGGGATACGCTGAACGTCGGGCAATACGGCGCAAATCAGCCGCTGGCTCAGAGGATCTTCGATCGCGCCGGCTGGAAATAGGCGGCCGGCCCCGGGCCCGCATCAGGAACGGGCATCCGATCGCCCGGGGCTGTCCCAAGCGAGAGGCTCCATTTAACGCGGCCCGCCGGGATCGCCGGGCCGGGCCCGGGCGATCGCCCGGCTGAGTGCGATGAGCGGCAGGACGCCGACCGCAACAATGGCGAGTGCGGCCGTCGAGGCCTCGTTCAGCCGCTCGTCCGATGCCAGGTTGTAGGCCTGGACCGCCAGGGTGTCGAAGTTGAACGGCCGCATGATGAGGGTCGCGGGGAGCTCCTTCATCACGTCGACGAAGACCACCAGGGCGGCGGTCAGCAGGCTGCCCCACATCAGCGGGGCATGGACCCGCACCAGGGTCCCGGCCGGGCCCTGGCCGAGACTGCGGGCGGCATCGTCCATCGACGGCTTGATCTTGCCGAGGCTGGCCTCGACCGTGTTCAGGGAGACCGCGAGGAAGCGCACCAGATACGCGAAAACCAGCGCCGCAATGGTGCCGGTCAGAAGCAGGCCCGTGGACAGGCCGAAGCGCGCGCGCATCCAGGAATCGAGCGCGTTGTCGAACAGGGCGAAGGGGATCAATACGCCGACCGCGACGACCGTGCCCGGGACCGCGTACCCCATCGCGGCGATCCGGTTGGCGCCACGCGCCACGCGGTTCGGGGCGAGCCGCACGCCGTAGGCCATGATCACCGCCAGAAGCACCGCCAGCAGCGCGGTGATCGCGGCCAGGGTGAAGCTGTTGAACGCGAGGCCCAGGAAACGCGGCCCGAACTGCGCATCGCCGGCCTCGATCGACATGGCGAGCAGGACCGCGGCGGGGAGCAGGAAACCCAGGGCAAACGGCAGGAAACAGACGAACGTCGCCAGACCGGCCTGGACACGCGTGAGCGCGTAATCGGGCAGGTGCCGGTAGCGCCCCGAGGTGTGGTGGTAGCGCGCCGGACCGCGGCTCCAGCGCTCGAACACTAGAACCGCCAGCACGAAACCCAACAGCACCGCCGAGAGTTGCGCCGCCGCCACCCGGTCGCCCAACGAGAACCAAGCCCGCACGATTCCCGTCGTGAACGTCTGGATCCCGAAAAGCGACACCGCACCGAAGTCCGCGATGGTCTCCATCAGCGCCAGCGCAACGCCGCCGGCGATCGCCGGGCGGGCCAGCGGCAGCGCGACCCGGAAGAAACTGGACCACGGTCCGCAGCCGAGGGTGCGGCTGACCTCCAGGGCGCAGACCGACTGCTCCAGGAAGGCGGCGCGCGCCAACAGATAGACATAGGGGTAAAGGACCAGGGCCAGCATGGCGATCGCGCCGCCCAGCGAGCGAACCTGTGGGAACCAGTAATCGCCCGGTCCCCAGCCGGCGACCTCGCGCAGCAGGCTCTGGACCGGCCCGGTGAACTGAAGAAAGTCGGTGTAGGTGAAGGCCATGACATAAGCCGGCACGGCAAGCGGCAGGATCAAGGCCCATTCGAAGAACCGCCGCCCCGGGAAGCGGCACATGGTGACCAGCCAGGCGGTGCTCAGGCCGATCACCAACACGCCGCTGCCGACGCCGAGCACGAGGTAGATCGTATTCACGACGTAACGCGGCAGCACGGTGCTCGCCAGGTGCTGCCAAGTGCCCTGGCTCGGCACGAAGACATTGGTTAGAACGCTGACGATCGGCACGGCGAAAAGACAGGCGATCGCCAGCGCGGCCCAGGTCAGCGCGCCACGCCGGCGCGCCAGCCGGGCGGCGGCCGGCAGGGATGGGACCGGCAAAGGCCCGGTCGGTGTCTGCTGCGGCGTGGCGTCGGTCACTTCGGCCCTTGTCATGGCTTCGTCGGGGTTGAACCGAGGCATAGCGCCAACCGGCGGGGCGCACCACGAAAATTCTTCGCGCCCATCGCCGGCCAGATTAAAGCATTGTCTTGAAATTGAGAAGCATTCTCAAGGCCCGATGCCGGTCAGCCGCCGCGCGCGCATCGCTTGGCGCGCCGGACACTGCGACCTTGGCGGGAAGGTCTGACAAAGAAATTCCCTCCGGGCCGGTCGCGGGCACCCGGCGGCATACGCCTGGGCGGAGCAGGCTAAGGGGTTATTAATCTCTTTTTGTCACTGTGATTCAAGGCAAGGGGGGATTGGTTAACGCCGACTTAAATCGCCATTCGGCCCGCCTGGGCAGGCATTTGCGGGATGGCACGCATGGACGATCTGTTGAGCGAATTTCTGACCGAGCCCGACCAAGGCCTCGCCGTCGAGCCGCTACGCGCGGCATCCGCCGACCCTCGACGCCAAATTTCGCGCCTTGTCCGGCGGCATTCGCCGGCCGGACGACGACCTGTTGGTGGCCTTGGACGTCAACCGTCTACTGGACTACGGCCGGGCGGATGCGGCCCGACAGTCGCCTGACGGGAGGCCTGCCGCCGGTGATGTGATCTCAGGCATGAAACAAGTGTCGGCCGAAACCTTGGAAAGCGATCCGGAGTCCCACAATGAAATCCTGCTTGGTCGTCGACGACTCGAAGGTCGTGCGCATGGTCGCCCGCAAAATCCTTGAAGGGCTGAATTTTGAAATCGATGAAGCAGAGGATGGCCAAAAGGCCCTCGAAGCCTGCAAGCGGAACATGCCGCACGCCATACTGCTCGACTGGAACATGCCGGTGAAGAGCGGCATCGAATTCCTGCACGAGCTGCGCGCGATGCAGGATGTCGATCAACCCGTCGTCGTGTTCTGCACCACCGAGAACGACATGGAGCACATCCGGGAGGCGATCGCCGCCGGCGCCAACGAATACATTATGAAGCCATTCGACAGCGAGATCATCGAATCGAAATTCTCCCAGGTCGGCCTTCTCTGAGGGCATGAAAGGGGCAAAGGAATATCTCGGTTATGACGCAAGACGATCGATATCGCGTGATGACTGCAGATGAGTCCGCGGTCATCCGCGGCCTTTCCTCGCGGACCCTCGAGGCGGATCCATCGATTCCCGTTGGCGCTTCGGTGTCCAACGGGAAATTGGCCCGCGATACCCTGCCGCGGCACGACGTCGAGATCATCGCGCTCGACATCGAGATGCCGGCGATGGACGGCCCGACGGCGCCGCCTCTCCGGCTCGAGGCGAAGCCCGGCGTGCGGGTCCTCATGGTGTCGACGCTGACCCGGAACAACGCCGCGGTCAGCCGGCGGGCTTTGTCGATGGGCGCCGCCGACGACGTGACCAAGCCGAGCGCGACCGCCGAGGTGCCTTCCGCCTGTCCGATGCGGCGCCGGAGAACTTCTGCCGACCCGCGGTCGGCCCGATGTGGCGCAGCCTGGCCACCGCGGAGGCCTGGGCCGGCTTGTGTTCGGCGGCTCCGCCGCGACCTGAAATCGCGCCCTGCGTCCGCAAGCGCGGTGAGGCCGGCGGCATGAACGTCACTGATTTCGAATTGATCGCCCGGATTCTTCGGGACCGTTCCGGCTTGGCGCTCGGCAAGGAGAAGGCATATCTGCTGGAAAGCCGGCTCAATC
>JBHIDD010000210.1:0-4987 GCA_046759925.1 Kiloniellaceae bacterium | reverse complement strand
CGTCCGCCTCGCCGACGAAGATCTCGGCCCCGGCGGAGGCGCGCCAGAAGGCGAAGTCGCGGTCCGGATCGTTCCCGGAACCAGCAGGCCGCAGCGATCCCACAAGGCGACCACCGCGTCGCGGTCGCTTATCCGGTAGACGCGGATGGCAAGCCTCGCGGCGGCCTCCTCCGGGCCGGACATGGCCTCAAGCCTGATCCGCAGGCCCGGTCTCGACCGGCGTCTCGCCCGGCAGGCCCCATTCGGCCCAGGAGCCGTCGTAGAGCGCGACGTCCCGGTGGCCGGCAAGGTGCAGGCCGAGCGCCAGGACCGGGGCCGTGATGCCGGAGCCGCAGCTCGTCACCGCCGGCCGTGTCATGTCGAGGCCGGCCGCCTGGAAGCGCTCCTTCAAGCGCTCCGGCGCCAGCATGGTCCGGGTCTCGGGCACGATCAGCTCGGTAAACGGCAGATTCAGGCTGCCCGGGATATGCCCCCGACGGAGGCCGGGCCGGGGCTCCGCCTCGCGGCCCTCGAAGCGGCCGCGGGGCCGGGCGTCCAGGACCTGATCGCGCCGGCTCTTCAGGTTGGCGAGCATCTGCGCCTTGTCGCGCAGCAACGGGTCGTTTACGCGCGCCGTGAAATGCCGCTCGCCGGCGATGACCGTCCCCGCGTCCACCAGCCGGCCCTCGTGCAACCACTTGGGCAGGCCGCCGTCCAGCACCGCCACGTCGACGTGCCCGAAATAGCGGAAGGTCCACCAGACGCGCGGCGCGCTCCAGATTCCACGCTGGTCGTAGACGACGATACGGACCCCGTCGGCCAGGCCGAGCTTGCGCACCCGCGAGGCGAACTTCGCCGGGGCGGGCAGCATGTGGGGCAGGGGGCTCGTCGTGTCCGCGATGTCGTCGATGTCGAAGAACACGGCGCCGGGAATGTGCCGGGCCTCGTATTCGGCGCGCGGATCGAGCCCCTCGTGCGGCAAATAGTAGCTGGCGTCGACCACCCGCACGTCGGGCGCGCCCAGATGCTCGGCCAGCCACGCCGTGCCGACCAGCGGACAGGTATTAAAGTCCGGCATGAGAACAGACCTTTTCCAGACTGTTATGTCTATATATTCACTCGTCAAACGCGATGTTGATTCGGCGGTTCTGCCGGCCCTTGCTCTCGATCTTGGTGACCCGGACCTTGCCGATTTCGCCGGTCCGCCGGACGTGCGTGCCGCCGCAGGGCTGCAGGTCGACGTCCGCGATCTCCAGGAGGCGCACCCGGCCGGCGCCCATCGGCGGCTTGACCGACATGGTCCGCACCAGTTGCGGGTTGCGGGCCAGGTCCGCGTCGCTGATCCAGCGCGGGGCGACCGTGTGGTCCTCGGCGATGAGGCGGTTCAATTCGGCGCTGATCCGGTCCTTGTCGAGCCGCGTATCCGGCAGGTTGAAGTCGAGGCGTCCCTTGCCGTCGCCCACCTGGCCGCCGGTCACATCGCCGGCGACCACCGCGCAGAGCACGTGCATGCAGGAGTGCATACGCATCAGGCGATAGCGCCGCGCCCAGTCGATCTCGGCGATGACGCGGGCGCCGGGGGCGGGCAGGGCGATCCCCGCCTCGGGGACGTGGACCACGTCCGCGGGCACCGCGCCCCTGCGGGTATCGGTGATCCGGATCGTGCCGCCGTCGGCCAGGCGCAAGATTCCGGTATCCCCCGGCTGGCCGCCGCCCATGGGGTAAAACACCGTGCGGTCGAGCCGGATGCCCGCGGCATCGGCGCTCACGACCGTCGCCTCGCAGCTCTTTCGATAGGCGTCGTCCTGGAAGATCGGTTCCATGGCGTCCTCACCTTTGCACTCCGGCCTGGTCCAGCCAGTCCGGCACGGGCAGGTCCTTCTCGCGCAGGAATTCGGGGTTGAACAGCCGGCTCTGGTACCGGGTCCCGTAGTCGCAGAGAACCGTGACGATGGTATGGCCCGGGCCGAGGACTTCGGCGAGGCGAATCGCGCCGGCGACATTGACGCCGCTCGAGGCGCCGAGACACAGGCCCTCGTGCTCCATCAGGTCGAACACGATCGAGACCGCCTCCCGGTCGGGAATGTGAAACGCCTCGTCGATCGGCGCGCCCTCCAGGTTGGCGGTGATCCGGCCCTGCCCGATGCCTTCGGTGATCGAGGTGCCCTCGGCCTTCAGCTCGCCGAACTTGTAGTAGTGATAGAGCGCCGCGCCCGGCGGGTCGGCCAGGCCGATCACCACGTCCTTGTTGCGTTCCTTGAGCGCCAATGCGACGCCGGCGAGCGTCCCGCCGGTCCCGACCGAGCAGACGAAGGCATCGACCTTGCCGTCGGTCTGGCGCCAGATCTCCGGACCCGTGGTTTCGTAATGGCCCTGGCGGTTCGCCACGTTGTCGAACTGGTTGGCCCAGATCGCGCCGTCGGGCTCGCTCTCGGCCATCTCCTCGGCCAGCCGCCCCGAGACGTGGACGTAGTTGTTCGGGTCCTTATAGGGCACCGCCGGCACCTCGCGCAGGTCCGCGCCGCAGAGCCGGAGCATGTCCTTCTTTTCCTGCGACTGGGTATCCGGAATCACGATGACCGTGCGGTAGCCGCGGGCCCGGCCGACGAGCGCCAGCCCGATTCCCGTGTTGCCGGCCGTGCCCTCGACGATCACGCCGCCGGGCCTCAACTGCCCTTTCTCCTCGGCGTCCTTGACGATGAACCAGGCGGCGCGGTCCTTGACCGAGCTGCCGGGGTTCAAGAATTCCGCCTTGCCGAAGATCTCGCAGCCGGTCTGTTCGGAGGCCCGCCTAAGGCGCATGAGCGGGGTATTTCCTATGGTACCGACGAAGCCGTCTCGAACGTCCATGCCTTGCGATCCCGGGGTGGCGAGCCTGAACCGGCAGGATGGCGAGACTAGCCGCGGAGCGCGGTTGCGTTCAAGGACAAGCGGTTGGCCCCGGAGGATGCCGGCGCTCAGCGCCAGATCCGCCGCAGCCTCGCCCGGTTGAGCGCCAGCCACTGCAGGGTGATCACCGCATTGGCGTTGAGGACTTCGCCGCGCGCCACGCGGGCCAAGGCCGCTTCGCTCGACAGCGCGAAGGCCCGGATGTCCTCTTCCTCGCGGTCCAGGCCGTGCAGGCCGCCCACTTGCCCGCTATCGACCCGGCCGCAGTACAGGGTGAGAACCTCGCAGCAGCCGCCCGGGCTCGGCAACACCTTGCCGATCTGCTCCAAGGCGGTGATTCGACAGCCGGCCTCCTCGTGCGCCTCGCGGCGCACCACGTCTGCCGGGTCCTCGCCCGGCTCGACGATCCCGGCGACCACCTCGACGAGCCAGGGATCGAGCCCGGCGGCATAGGCGCCGATGCGGAACTGTTCGAGCAGGACGACCTCGTCGCGGACCGGATCGTAAGGCAGGACGGCGGCGGCGTGGCCGCGCTCGAAGACCTCGCGGGCAATCTCGCCGGTCCAGCCGCCGGCGAAGCGGCGGTGCCGCAGGCGGTAGCGGTCGACCCGGAAATAACCTTGGTACGGCGTGGTCTTTTCCAGCAGCTCGACGCGGGGTTCTTGTCGGACAGACTGGCTCATCGGCAGGCCTTTCGGACGGGATGTTCCGGACTGGGGTCAAGATCGGCCCGGCTACGAAACGCGCACAGGCACGGGCTGGAGGGTAGCGCAGATTGACGCCCGGGAGACAGTCCCGAGGCGGCGCTTGCCCGGCGCGCCACGCCGTGCTCGGATCGGGGCGCAGGTCCGACAGCCGGCTGAACGCGGGAGGCAGATCATGGCGGTGCGCAGCGAGAAGCTCATGTTTCCGGGGTCGGGCGGGGAGGCGCTCGCCGGGCGCCTGGATCTCCCGGTGGGCGAACCACGCGCCACCGCGCTCTTCGCCCACTGCTTCACCTGCTCCAAGGACATCTTCGCCGCTCAGCGCATCGCCGCGGGCCTGGCCGCGGAGGGGATCGCGGTCCTGCGCTTCGACTTCACCGGCCTCGGCCACAGCGCAGGCGAGTTCGCCAACACGAACTTTTCCTCGAACGTCGCGGACCTGGTGAAGGCGGCGGATTTCCTGCGCGAGAGCGGAAAAGCGCCCAAGATCCTGATCGGCCATTCGCTCGGCGGCGCCGCGGTCCTGGCCGCCGCGGCCGATGTTCCCGAGGCGGTCGCGGTCGCCACCATCGGCGCGCCCGCGGAGCCGGCCCACGTCGCAAACCTGTTTCGGGACTCGCGGGCCGAGATCGAGGCCAAGGGCGAGGCCGAGGTGCTCTTGGCCGGGCGCCCCTTCCGGATCAAGAAGCAGTTCCTGGACGACATCTCGGAACAGAACCTGGCGGCCGCGATCGGGGCCTTGCGCAAGGCGCTGCTGGTCTTTCACGGCCCGCGGGATGCCACCGTGGCCATCGAGAACGCCGCCAGGATCTTCACCGCCGCCAAGCACCCCAAGAGCTTCGTCTCGCTGGACGACGCCGATCATCTCCTCAGCCGGAAACAGGATGCGGTCTATGTCGCCTCGGTGCTGGCCGCCTGGGCGGCGCGCTACCTGGGGGAGGCGGAGGCGCCGGGCGCCCCAGGGGCCGCGTTCGCCGCGCCGCCCGGGACCGTGGTGGTGCAGGAGACCGGGGCCGGCCGTTTCGCGCAGCGCATCGCCGCCGGCAAGCATGCGATGAGCGCCGACGAGCCGATCGAATACGGCGGTGACGACAGCGGGCCCGGGCCCTACGACCTGCTGCTCGCCGGCCTGGGCGCCTGCACCGCCATGACTCTGCGGATGTATGCCGAGAGAAAGGACTGGCCGCTCGAGCGGGTCACGGTGGCGCTTGGACACGAGAAGATCCACGCCGAAGACTGCGCCGACTGCGAGACGAGAGCGGGCCGGATCGACCGGATCGAGCGGCGCCTTGGCCTAAAAGGGGGTCTCGACGAGGCGCAGCAGGCCAAACTGCTGGAGATCGCGGAAAAGTGCCCGGTCCACCGAACCCTGACAAGCGAGGTGAGTATCATCACGGAACTCGCTTGATTTCCTG
>JBHIDD010000209.1:0-4993 GCA_046759925.1 Kiloniellaceae bacterium | reverse complement strand
CAAGATCACTCTGCAAGCCCTTAAAAGTCCAGCAGGTTTTGCGAAGCCCGCCCACGCGCGCTGGGGGCGGAGTTTCGAAAACCTGCTTAGGCGCCCAGCAGCTTTTTCAGGTTCTCGAAGCCGGCTTCGTAGATGCCCCGGATCGCGGCCACGGCATCGCTTTCCGGTGCGCCGGAAGGTTCGAACTCGCTGGACCATTCGACCGTACAGCCCGCGCCGTCCGCGTTCTCGCGCACCCGGATGGTGGCCCTGTAATCGGCGACCGGCAGCGGACCGGACAGGATCGAATAGCTGTAGCGGCGTTCGGACTCGTCGACGTGGTCGAGCCGCTCGACGATGGCGCCGCCGCCGACCAGCGACAGGCGCCGGGTCGTCGACCCACCGTCCTTTTCCAGCACGCTGCTCTCGACCGCGGGATGCCAGTCGGCCAGCGCGTTGAAGCCGCCGATCACGTTCCACACCGTTTCGGCGGGAACCGCCAGCTGGGTCGTCACGTTGACTTTGGTCATGGCGCGCCCCCCTTCCATGAGGCCCGCGGCTTCATGCCGGCCCCGCCGTCCGGGGAGAAATCCTACCGCCTGGAACCTGGGCGTGCCGCCGCGCGGCGCGACCGCCGGCTCTTCCGACCAGACCGCGCGCCAACTAACTGGTGCAGGCGGCGGTGCTGCTAATGCAGTTCGCGGTATCGTTCAACTGGTCCGCGACGGCGTTGCCCAGCGCATCGGCCGCGAGGATGATCCCGCCGCCGACAAAGGCCAGAAGCAAGGCATACTCGACCGACGAAATGCCGCTCTCCTCGGCCCACAACGCCCGCAAAAATTTCCCGATGCTGCACATGATTCCTGTTTCCTTCCTGGATTTTCTCCTGCCTTACCGCACGGCCAAGCGATTCCGGCAATCACTGCGCCTACGGTGCAGGTTTTTTTACAGTTGATCAATTATACAGCAGCGCGCGAACTGGGAAAGGTAATTTTCAACATCGACTCCGAGGGCGATTTGCAGGCGGCGCGCGGGACTCTGAGGGCGATTTGCAGGCGGCGCGCAGGAAAAAGCTCGGCACCCAAAAATCCGCGGGCCGAAACGTTTTGGAGCTACAAGTCCGGCCGCGGGTCACCGATGAGGCGAAAACTGCCGACCGGACTCGCCCCGAGGCGCGAGGCTGCGACACCGTACCGGAACGAACGACGCCGCAGCGCAACGAAAGACTTGAACCTTATGCCGGTTCATCCTGCCCGAGGGCGGCCATCAGCTCGGCCCATTCGCGCTTGGAAAGGCCGGAGTCCGCCTGATCGATCCGCTCGCCGGCGAGCCTGCGCTTCACGACCTCGAGCGCCCTGCCGGAAAGCTGCACGCCTTCCATGACATAGTTCACGTAGGCCTCGTAGGTGATCGGCACCCAGCGCTTGACCGTGTCCAGGATGACCTCGGCGTAGGCGCGGATTTCGTACTGGGCGTGGGCATCCGCGCGCAGCGCGGCGAAGTGCAGAAGATTGTGCAAATCGCACTTCCAATACCACTGGGTATAGATGTTGAGCGGCAGGTTCATGCGTGCGAGCTCGCGCGCCAGGCCCGGACGGCCTTCGTCGATGACCGTGCCGTCCTCGCGCTGGTTCAGCATCTCCTCGTAGTGGGCATAGTTGCGCGCGGCATCCTCCTTGAGGAGTCCCAGCACCCGCGCCGCGTCCGCGCCCTCGAGCAGCGCGGCGCGGCCCTGACGGTTGCCGGACGACTGGGCGCCAAGGTGCTCGGGCGCCGGAATGTAGAACTCCTTGTCGAGCACGGAATAGCGCGCCGAGTACTCGTTGACGTTGGCGGTGCGATGCCGGATCCATTGCCGGGCCACGAAGATCGGCAACTTCACGTGATACTTGATCTCGCACATTTCGAAGGGGGTCGTGTGGCGATGGCGCAACAGGTAATTGATCAGCCCGGCGTCCCCGCGCACCTTCTTGGTCCCCTTGCCGTAAGACACGCGCGCCGCCTGCACGATCGCCGAATCATCGCCCATGTAATCGACCACCCGCACGAACCCGTGATCGAGCACCGGGATCGGCTCGTAGAGGATCTCCTCCAAGGCCGCAACCGTCACCCGGCGGGTTTCGAATTTGGCTTCGCGCTGTTCGCGCACCTCGGCCTCTTGCGCCTCGGTCAAGAGTCTGCGCTTCCGCCCGGACCCGGTCGCTGCGGCGCCGTGCTTAGGAACGTATTCCGGGCGCCCGGTGTCCCGGAATTTCCGAGTTCTTTGCGTTTTGGTCATGGTTCCAAGACTAACCGTGCCTGGCACCTCCGCCGACGCCCATCGGCCTGGGGAAAGGCTGAAAGCCGGGGATAACGCCCCGGGCGGCGCGCTGCCGCGACGCCCGGCCGGTGATAATCATACGCCGAAAGGCCCGCGCGACGAAGCGCCGGTTTGCCGCAGGAGCGCCAGCGGCGAGGGCCGAATGGCCCGCCGCGGCGGGACCCTGGGCGTAAACCATGGGCGAACCGGGCGACTGCGCGGGCCCGGTCGGTGCTTTCAACGCCTTGCCAAAGCCCTTATATTAGAACCGTCGGGCAACCGACTATGGCGCTAAACGGGCGTATGGAATAAGCGCGGCGGACCCGGGGGCGGTACCCGGCGCCTCCACCAGATTCGCCCTCCGCGTAGCCGGATCCAAGGCGCCGGAGGGCCCTTCACGGGGGCGAAACAGGATCGACGCGCGTGGTAAAGATACGTTCGGTGCCCGGTATGGTACCGCCGTAATCGGACCATCACGATAGTTGCGAACGACAACTACAGTGAGGCTCGCCTCGCCGCTTAATCGCGGCCGGTAAGCCAAATCAAGTCCTCGGCCGTCACACGTCGGGGCGGGGTTCGGGGCGCACCTGGCAACAGAAGCGCCCCACTGCCGCCTTTTGGCCCGGAATGGGCGGACGCGGGACAGTAAGGTGGGGCGGATGCCCGACGATCGGCTGAGATACGACCGCATGGTCGAAGACGCGCTGCGCAGCGTGGTCAGCAGGGCGTTGGCCTACGTCGCCGAGCAGGGGCTCCCAGGCGATCACCACTTCTACATCACCTTCCGCACCGATCACCCCGATGTTGCGATCCCGGAGCGGCTGCGCGCGCGCTATCCGGGCGAGATGACCATCATCCTGCAGTACCAGTTCTGGGGCCTCGAGGTCCGCCCGGACGCGTTCTCGGTCACCTTGTCCTTCTCCGACGTGCCGGAGCGCTTGACCATCCCCTACGAGGCGGTCGTCGGCTTTGCCGATCCCTCGGTCCGGTTCGGGTTGCAGTTCGACGCCGGCCGGGGCGAGGAGGGCGAGACCGGGGCGGAAGGCCGCGTCCCGGGCGGGGCCGGCCAGCGCGAGGCCGACGCAGCCAACACCCAGCCCGAGGCCGCACCGGAACAGCCGGACCCCGGGGCGGAAGTACCCGCCGCGGTACCGGATGAAGCTTCGGGCAAGGTGATCACCCTGGATAGGTTCCGAAAGAAGTAGGCAGGGCCACCGCCAAGAGTGCGCCGCATTCGGCGCAAAAGCGCCGGCCTCCGCGGTTCTCGGCTTGGCAGTGCGGGCAAAGCACGGCTGGGCCTCCCATCACCTGGCGGTCTATACCGAAGATACTTGCTCGACGATGCCACGCCGCGAGCAACGCGGGCATCAAGGCTGCCCTGAGAGCGATCCATCGGGCAGAGGCGAGGCGCCGTCATGCCCGGTGTTTTACGGCTCGAGCTTCGCCGATCGGGCCGGAAAGCCGATGGGACCACGACGCGGGCTTGGCGCCGCGCAGCGCGCCGCCTAGTATCGCGCCGGTCAGACAACGCCAGGAGTAAGCCCCCATGAGCGACCAGGCGCAGACCCGGATCGAAAGCGATTCCATGGGCGAGATCGCGGTTCCCGCGGATCGTTACTGGGGGGCGCAGACGCAACGCTCGCTGCAGAACTTCAAGATCGGCGGCGAGGTCATGCCGCCCGCGCTCATCAAGGCCCTCGGCATCCAAAAGCTGGCCGCCGCCCGGACCAACATGAAGCTCGGCGTGCTCGATACGAAACGCGGCGAGGCGATCTGCCGGGCCGCCCGCGAGGTCGCCGACGGCAAGCTTATGGCGCACTTCCCGCTGGTCGTCTGGCAGACCGGCTCGGGCACGCAGAGCAACATGAACGCCAACGAGGTGATCGCCGCGCGGGCCAACGAAATCCTCACCGGAACCCGCGGCGGCAAGTCGCCGATCCATCCGAACGACCACTGCAACATGAGCCAGTCGTCGAACGACAGCTTTCCGACCGTCATGCACATCGCGGCCGTCCAGCAGATCGAGCGCGAGACCATCCCGGCGCTGGAGCGCCTGCACGCCGGCCTCGGCGCCAAGGCCAAGGCCTTCGAGGGCATCATCAAGATCGGCCGCACGCACCTGATGGACGCAACCCCGCTCACCCTCGGCCAGGAATTTTCCGGCTACGCCAAGCAGGTCGAATACGGGATCGACCGCCTGCAAGCCAGCCTGACCCGGCTGCGCCCGTTGGCGCAGGGCGGAACCGCGGTGGGCACAGGCCTGAACGCGGTTAAAGGTTTCGCCGAATGTTTCGCCGATATGGTGGCCGAGAATACCGTTCTCCCGTTTGAATCCGCCGAGAACAAGTTCGAGGGGCTCGCCGCCCACGACGCCATTGTCGAAGCCTCTGGGGCGCTCAACGTGGTTGCCGTCTCGCTGATGAAGATCGCCAACGATATTCGGCTCATGGGCAGCGGGCCGCGCTGCGGTTTCGCGGAACTCTTGTTGCCGGCTAACGAGCCCGGCTCCTCGATCATGCCAGGCAAGGTCAATCCGACACAGGCCGAAGCCATGACCATGGTCTGCGCCCAGGTGATCGGCAACCACGTAACCGTGACCGTGGCCGGGTCCAACGGTCACTTCGAGCTGAACGCATTCAAACCTGTAATGATCTACAACCTTTTGCAGTCAGCCAAATTGATCGGCGACGCCTGCAACAGCTTCACCGAAAACTG
>JBHIDD010000208.1:0-4998 GCA_046759925.1 Kiloniellaceae bacterium | reverse complement strand
TTGGTGACATCATCTATGGACACATCTATGGACACATCTATGGACTACTGGGCCGCACCCTGGACCGGCGCGAGCGACGTGTCGCCATGAAGGCCGCCCGCGCCTGACCCTGCTGCGCTTGAGTCGAAATTACCCGTTGGTTCCAGGCGGTCCGCGGTGCTCCGGGTGGCTATTCGACCGCCGACCGGAACGCAAACATCTTGAAGGACGGGGAAAGCGCCTCGGGCAGAGCCACCGGCTCCAGGAAGCCAGGGTGCCCGCCCGTGCTCAGTGCTTGATAAAGCGTTAGCTCGCCGCTTCCAGTGTCATACAGCGATGCCTCGACGGACCCGGGACAGATCACCACCAGGTCGACCTTGAACGCCCGTAATAACGCTTGAGAGCGCGAAAAATCGGTCGCGGTCATGATCCGGTAGCTGGCGGTAAAACCCGGCTGAAAGCGGTGGTTTGGGATCGAGAGCACGGAATGGGGCGTGCGGTACAGCAACTCAGGCCCGAAATCGACGAAGGCCAGCAGCCGTTTGGGCGCGGCCCCCAAGCCCGTCGGATCGCTCAGATATTCCGCAAGCGGCTTTATCGGGCATAACAATTCGGTTTCCTTGACAACGGCCTCGGAACCGCCCGGACCAGAGGCAATCGAAATGTTTGAAACGAGCTTGGGCAGATAGAACCACAGACAAAATGCCGCGACCAAAAGAGGGCGCGCAAGACCGACGAACCGCCCGTCCAGCCGGACCACAACCCGATCGAGCACCGCGCCTGCGAGCCAGGCATAGGGTACCAGAAGGAAAATCTCCGCATAGGGCACCCACCGGAGCTGGGCGATGGTCAGCGGAACGAAGACCGCGATTCCAAGGGCGAAAAACACGCAGACGCGCCGTTCCGCCTCGGTCCCGGTAAACATGCGGCGGATGAGCCAGGGGACCGCCGGGACCGCGGTGCCGAGCCAGAAGATCGGCTTGGCCACGGTCTCCTGCCAGGTCCACCCGCCCGGTCCCGTCAGGGCAAGGGCAGGTTCCAGTTCCTTGATATGGACCAGGCGCACCCTGCGATACAGGTCATCCACATGGGCCAGGGGACTCTCGAAAAAACCCGGCTGCACGAGCCAGAGGACCAAGCCGCCGCCGACAGCGCCAAGGAGCGCGCAAAGCAACCGACCAGGAACTGCGTCCAGGACGGCGCCCAGCCGTTGCAATGACTCGACCGTGAACCAAAGGGCCAAGTTGAGACCGAACAGGAAAACATGGGCGATGGAGAAGGTGTCGAATTCGGCCGTGGCGTATCGGCTGACCCCGCGTTCGACCAGCAATGCCGCGGCAAGTGTCAGGAAAACGGCGACGGCATGAAGGAGAAGGATCCGGGCAAGACGCCTGTCCCCCGAGAGCCAGAACAGGCCGAGTGATGCGATGGCTATCGCGACCACCAGCATCGTCTCGATGCTCACCCAAATGGCCAGGGCGGTTACGACACCAGCCCAAATGGCGCGATTCCCCCGTTCCGGCTCCAGAAGCAGCCGAATGGTCAATCCGATCAGCAGCATGCATAGTAGAAGGATCAGGCTTTGATGATCCGGCCGGCCAATCATGAAGGCCTGGAAGACACCGGGATGGACCACGAAGAAGATCCCCAGCAGCCAGAGCCACTGGCGCCCCAACACCGGTATGGCGGCCCAGGCCAACGCGAAGAGGGACAGTATCTGAAGGACGGGGCTGATCAGCACGCCCCACCAGAACAATCCCTTTTCAAAGCCGAGGACCGGGCTGGCAAGCCATGCGCCGGCGAGCAACAACATGTCCAGGGGCCGGGTCCAATGCTGCGCATGGCCCGCCGGGGGGTTGATACGCGGGTAGACCGGGTCGAACCAAGCGCCGGTTTGCCAAAGGCCCTGCACCCGGTTCAGACGCATGTAGCCGTCCGGGTCGGTCAAGCCCCCATCGAGAATCGGCGGATCGCCGCGCACGACCAGCCCTGCCTGGGACACCAGTATCAGCAGGATGACAAAGAGCAGCGCCGGGCCCAGCCCCTCGCCACGGGATTTATCCTTTGCCGCCGCGCCGACACCGGCCCGAGACGCGGCGAAGTGTTTGGGTCGAAACAAGAGTCTTTTCTCTTTCGAACAGCCGCCTGTCTTTCCGACAGCGGCCAAAACACGGCCGCCAGCAGCGAACAGGTATGCGTTAAAGAATGTTAAAGCTTCCTTAAGTGGTGGCGGAGCAGATTTGGCATCTGGTATCCTGCGGCCGAAACCGACTGCGGCGCTCCCGATGATCAAACTAATCGTTCAGATTCCCTGCTACAACGAAGAGAAGAGCATCGGCACCACTCTCGACGCCCTGCCCCGCAGCCTGCCCGGTGTGGACGACGTCCAGTGGCTGATCATCGACGACGGCAGCACCGACCGAACCGTCGAGGAAGCAATCGCCCGCGGCGTGGACCATGTGGTGAGCCTCAACGGCCATCAGGGCCTGGCGCGGGCATTCGCCGCCGGCCTTGAGGCCTGTCTTGCTGCCGGTGCCGACATCATCGTCAATACGGACGCGGATAACCAATATTGCGCGGCGGATATCCCGGCCCTGATCCAACCGATCATCGAGGGGCAGGCGGAAATGGTGATCGGGGCCCGTCCGATCGAGGACATTGCGCATTTCTCACCGGTCAAGAAGCTGCTGCAACGCTTGGGAAGCCGGGTGGTGCGCCTGGCAAGCAGCACCGACGTGATCGATGCGCCGAGCGGCTTCCGTGCGTTCAGCCGCGAGGCGGCCATGAGGCTCCACGTTTTCGGCGAATATACCTACACCCTGGAAACCATCCTCCAGGCCGGACAGAAGGGCCTGCGAATCGCGTCGGTGCCGGTGCGCACGAACGAAGATATGCGTCCGTCCCGGCTGATCGGCAGCATCCCGCGATACATGCTGCGGTCGATCAGCACGATCGCCCGGATTTTCGTTACATATCGACCGTTGCGATTGTTCTTCCCGATCGCGGCGGCGATCTTCCTCGCCGGCATCGTGCTCGGGGTCCGCTATCTGTACTTCATTTCCCTTGGCGAAGGTGCGGGCCACATCCAATCGGTCATCCTGGCCGCGGCGCTTATGGGCATTGGCTCCTTCGTAATTTTGTTCGGAATCATCGCCGATTTGATCTCCATCAATCGGAAGCTGCTGGAAAGGATCGACTGGCAGCTCCAGAAACTGAACGAGACCTTCCCCCACGATCGGTCCCCACGATCGATGGCCGAACAGAAAGTAGGGGCGAGCCGAATCTTGGGCGGAAACCTCGCACAGCCGTCAACGCCTCAGAGCCAGCTCGAGCATCCGGCGGGAGCCGCGAATGAACCTCGCCGCTCCTGAGACCGAGCCCCCGGTTATCGCCGGAAACGTCTACCCGAAATACCACACTCGGAATCCGATCGCCCGCCGGCTCGTCGCAGGATTCCTCGCTGCTTTTCGAGAGCTTACCGACCTCAGCGGCGCCGAGAACGTGCTGGAGGTTGGATGTGGAGAGGGCTTTTTGAGCGGGATATTGGCGGCGCCGGGACGCCGGATTCGCGGCATCGACATTTCGCCCGCGGTAATCGAAATTGCCCGGCGCAATCCGGATTTGGCGGCCCGCGATATCGCCTTCGAGGTCGCGAGTGTCTATGACCTGGATCCCCTCGCGGACGCCGCCGAACTCGTCATCTGCTGCGAGGTTCTGGAGCACCTCAAGGAACCGGAAAGGGCGCTGGGGCTTCTCGCCAAGCTTGCCAGTCCGTATCTGCTGGTGAGCGTGCCGAGAGAGCCGCTTTGGCGAATTCTCAATATCATGCGCGGTCGGTACCTCGCCGATTTCGGCAATACGCCCGGACACCTTCAGCACTGGTCGCGGCGCAGCTTTTTGGGCAGCCTCGCGCGATACGTGGATATCGTCGAGGTCAAGACGCCGCTGCCATGGACGATGGCGCTTTGCCGCAGCCGGCACCCAGACTCTCATGTCCGGACCACAGGTTAATCTGTCCCGCCTCGTTGGGCTGGTCATTATCGGGGCCGCGTGCCTGTTCGTCGCCGACAAGATCATCGAGACCCGGATCTGGAGGCTCGCCGAGGCTGACGGCACGGCCTTGGCCCTGGTGGTCGCCGCAGGTGCCACGGCATACGCTCTCAGCGCATTCCTGCTCTCCGCCGCGTGGCTCAAACTCCTGCGCTGGAGCGGCCAGGAAGACGCGCCGACCAAGCAATGCCTGGGCCTCTACGCACGGAGTCAAATCGCAAAATACGTTCCGGGCAACGTCTTCCACATCGTCGGCCGCCACGTCATGGGGCGAAACCTCGGTTTCGGTCACACGGCGATGCTCTGGGCGGCGCTCCTGGAAACCGTCGGATTGATCCTGGCCGCGTCGGTATTGGCGCTGCTGGGGGCACTCGTCTGGCTTGCGCCGGGGGGCGGGCCGTCTCCGGTGACGCTTGCCGCCATCGGGGCAATTCTGCTGCTCGTCCCCTTTGCCCTGGCCTATGGATTGCCCAGACTTGCCAGTGCCCGGGGGCTTGCGGGTCGTGTGGGCGATGCCCGCGACGTCGTTACCGGATTGATACCGGCATACCTGCTGCACGTTCTGTTTTTCCTGCTCTGCGGAGGCATCCTCTGGGGCGTTGCCGGGACGCTGGGTGAGCCGTCCCTGGCCCTATTGCCGCCGGTCGTCGCAGCCGTTGCGACCGCGTGGATCGCCGGCTTCCTCACACCTGGCGCGGCCGCCGGCATCGGCGTCCGTGAGGCCGTGCTCATCGGTGCCTTGTCCGGCATTATTGGCGAACCCGAGTCGACCCTGATGGCCATTGCCTTCCGCGGCATCACGCTATCCGGCGATCTTCTTTTTTTCGCCCTGAGCTATCCCTTGGCCTCGCTAGCCCGGCGCCCGCAGCCATGACCGGTCACCTGCGCGCGAAGGCAGCGCATTCGACCAAGCACTGAGAGCCTGTGAATCTTTCGCAGAAACAGGCGATTCGGGGCGGTTAACGCATT
>JBHIDD010000207.1:0-5057 GCA_046759925.1 Kiloniellaceae bacterium | reverse complement strand
CCATGGGCTTCCTGGTCGCCGAGGACACGCCGATGATCTGGCGCGGGCCGATGGTGATGAGCGCCCTGCAACAGATGCTGCGCGACGTGAACTGGGGCGAGCTGGACGTTATGATCGTCGACCTGCCGCCCGGCACCGGCGACGCCCAGCTCACCATGGCCCAGCGGGTGCCCCTCACCGGCGCGATCATCGTCTCGACGCCGCAGGACATCGCGCTCGCCGACGCGCGCAAGGGCCTCAACATGTTCCGCAAGGTCGACGTGCCGGTGTTCGGCATCGTCGAGAACATGAGCTACTTCGCCTGCCCCCACTGCGGTCAGGTGTCGCATGTGTTCAGCCACGGCGGCGCCCGGCGCGAGGCCGAGAAGCTTGGCATGGAGTTCCTCGGCGAGATTCCGCTCGACATGGAGATCCGCGAGACCTCGGACGGCGGGCGTCCAATCGTCGTCTCCAAGCCGGACAGCCCGCACGCCCAAGCCTTCGTGGCGATCGCGAGCCGGGTGTGGGACAAGGTCGCCGGCGCGCTAGGCGCCGAATCCCGTCCGGGGGCCCGGATCGTCATGCAATAAGCCGATCTCGCCGGTGGCGAGGCGCCGCGATCAGCCGCCGAACATCTTCTTCAGGTTCTCGAAGCCGGCCTGATAGACGCCTTCGATCGCTTTGACGGCATCGCCCTCGGCGGCGCCACTCGGCTCGAATTCGCTGGACCATTCGATCGAGCAGCCGCCGCCTTCGGCCTCGCGGACCCGAATGGTGCCCGTGTAGTTGGCCACCGGCAGCGGGCTGTTGAGGATCGAATAGCTGTACAGCCGCTCGTCCTCGTCCGACTGCTCCAGCTTTTCCAGGATCTCGCCGCCGCCGACCAGGCTCAGGCGGCGCAGGGTCGTATTGCCCTCGGTCTCGATCTCGCTCTTGGCAATCGCCGGATGCCAGTCCGGAAGAGCGTTGAACCCACCAATGAGCTTCCAGATATTCTCGGCCGAGACGGGGTAGTTGGACGATAGGCTGACTTTGGCCATGGCGCGCCTCCTCATTCATAGCTGGTCGCCAGTTTAACGTGCGCTGCCAGTTCCGGCTAGGTGCTGGCGGCGGGCCGGCCGGGTGAGCACCCGGCAGCGCAGCCCGACTCGCGGCCGGCGTTCCCGCCGAGGCCCGATCCCGGCGGGCCCTACAGCCGCTTTCACCCGGCCCGGAAAGATCCTATATTAGCAGGGTCGGGAAACCGACTACGGCGCTAAACGGGCGTGCGGAATAAGCGCAGCGGACCCGGGGGCAGTACCCGGCGCCTCCACCAATTCCGCCCGCCGGCGAGATCCGGCGGGCTCATGGGGGCGAACTAGGATCGACGCGCGTGATAAAGGCATGGCCGGTGCCCGGCATGGTACCGCCGTTATCGGGCCGCAATATAGTTGCGAATGACAACTATGCTGAGGCGCGTCTCGCCGCTTAAGGGCGGCTGACACGCCAACCATCAAGTCCACGGCCGTAGCACGCCGTGGCGGGGTTCGGGGCACACCTGGCAACAGAAGTGCCCCACTCGACCGGTCCGGCTTTTGGACCGGGGCCGTTTAGGGATAGTGGGGGACCGGCGAGTCGGGACGAGCCTTCATGGGAGAGGAGGGCCTCAGATACGACGAATTGGTCGAGGATGCCTTGCGCAGCGTCGTCCGCAGGGCGCTCGATTACGCGGCCGAACGCGGCCTGCCCGGCGATCACCACTTCTATATCACCTTCCGTACAGGCCATCCCGGCGTCGACATACCGGAGCACCTGCGCGCCCGCTACCCGAACGAGATGACCGTGGTTCTGCAGTACCAGTTTTGGGGCCTGGACGTGGGGGAGGACGCCTTCGGCGTGACGCTCAGCTTTGCCGACGTGCCGGAGCGCTTGACCATCCCCTTTGCCGCGGTAACCGCCTTCGCCGACCCCTCGGTGCGCTTCGGACTGCAGTTCGACTCGAGCGACGAAGATCAGGAGGGCACCCCGGTTACGGCGGCGCCCGCGAGCGAGCAACAGATCGGTCGCCCCCCGACCGCCCGGGATCGGGAGGAGCCGACGCAGGCGTCCGAAGCGGCGGGCCCAAGGCCGAAGCGCGACCGCCAAGAGGACGCGCGCGAGCCCGCCCAAACCGGAGAGGTCATCACGCTCGACGCCTTCCGCAAGAAGTAACCCACAGTTAAACCTCGCCCTTTCACGAAGGAATCCGGGCGCTGATCGAGGAGGGTTAGACGGGCCCGGCTGCGCTTCACGGCGTCAGGAGGGGAGGCTTGGCGAGCCCCCTCGGGCTGCCTAACATGGCGCCGACCAGACCTTTGGGAGACCGCGCCTATGACCGAGCAGATCACGACGCGCATCGAAAGCGATTCCATGGGCGAGATCGAAGTGCCCGTGGACCGCTATTGGGGCGCGCAGACCCAGCGCTCGCTGCAAAACTTCAAGATCGGCGGCGAGAAAATGCCCCCCGCGCTGGTCGAGGCCCTCGGCGTTCAGAAGCTGGCCGCGGCGCGGACCAACATGAAACTCGGCGTCCTGGACGCCCAACTGGGCGAAGCGATCTGCCAGGCCGCGGAGGAAGTAGCCCGCGGCGATCTGATTGACCATTTTCCTTTGGTCGTGTGGCAAACCGGCTCCGGCACACAGTCCAACATGAACGCCAACGAGGTCATCGCCGGGCGCGCCAACGAGATCCTGACGGGCGAGCGCGGCGGCAAATCGCCGGTGCACCCGAACGACCACTGCAACATGGGCCAGTCGTCCAACGACACCTTCCCGACGGTCATGCACATCGCCGCGGTCCGGCAGATCGAAGAGGGAACCATCCCGGCCCTCGAGCGGCTCCGCCATGTGCTCGCCCAGAAAACGGAGGCTTTCGGCGACATCATCAAGATCGGCCGGACCCACCTCATGGACGCGACGCCGCTGACCCTGGGGCAGGAATTCTCCGGTTATGCCGCGCAGGTCGAGAACGGAATTGCGCGCCTCCGCGACGCCTTGCAGCGCCTCTACCCCCTGGCCCAGGGAGGCACGGCGGTCGGCACCGGCCTCAACGCCATCGAGGGCTTTGCCGAGGAGGTCGCGGCCGAGGTCGCGCGGATCACCGGCCTGGCCTTCGAAACCGCGGGCAATAAATTCGAGGCCTTGGCGGCCCACGACGCCATTGTCGAGGCCTCGGGGGCGCTCAATGTCGTGGCCGCGTCGCTCATGAAGATCGGTAACGACATACGGCTGTTGGGTTCCGGACCTCGTTGCGGCCTGGGCGAGCTGCGGCTGCCGGCCAACGAGCCCGGATCCTCGATCATGCCCGGCAAGGTCAATCCGACCCAGGCGGAGGCCTTGACCATGGTCTGTGCCCAGGTCATGGGCAACCACGTGGCCGTGACGGTGGCCGGCGCGACCGGCCATTTCGAGCTCAACGTCTTCAAGCCGGTGATGATTTACAACCTGCTGCAATCCGCGAACCTGATCGGCGATGCCTGCGATTCCTTCCGCGCCAACTGCGTCGAGGGGATCGAGCCCGACGAAGCGCGGATTACGCAGCTGATGCAGGACTCGCTGATGCTGGTCACGGCCCTCAATCCCCACGTCGGCTATGACAAGGCCGCGAAGGTGGCCAAGAAGGCCTATGCCGAGAACACGACGCTCAAAGAGGCGGCGATCGCGCTGGGTATCTTGACGGCCAAGCAGTTCGAGGACTGGGTGCGGCCGGAAAAGATGCTGGGTCCCCGTTCCAAGCCGTGACGCCCGGCCCGGACCTGGAGATCCGCAAGCATTCGGTGACGATCGCCGGCCACAGGACCAGCCTCAGCCTCGAGGATGCCTTCTGGCGCGCGCTCAAGGCCGCGGCGCGCGAAGAGGGAGTCTCCGTCAACGTGCTGGTCGAGCGCATCGACCGGGCCCGCACCGGCAACTTGTCGAGCGCCGTGCGTGTCTCCCTGCTGCGGAGGAGACAAGCGGCTCTGGGCGCCGCCGCTAACCGCCGAATCCCTTGAGCAGGTCCTTGATCACGTCCTCGGGTTGGACCGGCAGTGGACCGGTCGGTTCCGGCGCGGGGCTGGAGGGCTGGGGAGCGGTCGGCGCCGGCCCCGACGGCGCCGGGGCGGCGGGCTCCTGCACGAACGGCAACGTGGGTGTTTGGAGCGCCGCGCCGCCGAGCTTGACGACAAGGTCGTCCGGCGGCCCCCGCAGGCCAACGGTCAGGGACGGCGTCTGCGGCGCCGTCGCCTGGAAGACATCCGTCTGCGAGTCGATGGTCCAGGCCGGCAGGTCGACGGTCGCTTTCGTGAGTGCCTCGGCGCCCCGGCCGTCGAGCCGCGTATCGCGTGTGCGCAGCACGCCGCGCTCGGCGGTAAAGCTGCCGGTGAGCGTCGCGGGGGCGCCGGCAAAGCTGTTCAACAGCAAGCCCGCGACGTCCGTGAGGCCGCGGACTCGGGCGATCTGCGTACCGAGAATCCCCAGCAACACGCCGCCCACTTGCTCCTCGGTCTTGGCGCGCACGGTGATCTCGCCCGAGATATCGCCGCGGCCGGTGAGCCCGGAGATCAGTTCCGCCTCGCTGCGGCCCCGGGTGGTCAGATCGGCGTTGAGCGACACCGGCCCGGCCACGCGGTCGAAATCGGCCTGCTCGCGCAACAGCGCTCCGACATCGACCTCGATCGCGGTGACGGCGAAGCCGGCTTCCGGCGTCGCCCGCGCGTCCAACGTGCCGGCGACTTGGACCGCGCCGCCATAGAACGTGCCGGCGAACCGCTTGACGTCGAGCAGGCCGTCGTTCAGCGAGGCCTCCAGCCGCGCCTGATCGATCCGCAGGTCCTCGTGCGTCAGCGCCGCGGCATTCACCGTAAGCTGCGCGTCGATCTTCTGCAGTCCGCCGAGATCGATCGCGTCCCGCGACCAACGCTCGCCGCGCTTGCCTTCCGCGCTCTTGCCGGACCCGCCGCCCAGCCAGGGATCGAGCGGCAACGTCCCGGCGTCCAGGTCGATGGCCAGCGCGAGCCGCGGCCCGGTCCGGTCGGCGGCGAGGCGGCCGGTCAGGTCCGTCGGCCCGAGCCGCCCGGCCA
>JBHIDD010000206.1:0-5062 GCA_046759925.1 Kiloniellaceae bacterium | reverse complement strand
GTTGCGCAGACGGATTTCCGCCTTGTCCAGGCCGACCTTCTGGGCCAATACGTCGATCATCCGCTCGATCAGGTACGAGGCCTCGGTCACCCGGAAAGAGCAGCGGTACGCCACCCCGCCCGGCGCCTTGTTGGTATAGACCCCGTCGACCGAGACATGCGCGACCGGCACGTCGTAGCTGCCGGTGACGATGCTGAAGAAACCGGCCGGCCATTTGCTCGGCTGGGCGTGGGCGTTGAAGGCGCCGTGGTCGGCAAGGACATGCACCCGGAGCGCCTTGATCTTGCCGTCCTTGTCGGCCGCGATCTCGCCGGTCATGTGATAGTCGCGGGCAAAGGCCGTGGTCGAGATGTTGTCGACCCGGCTTTCCACCCACTTCACCGGGCGGCCCAGCACGATCGAGGCAACGACCGCGCAGACATAGCCCGGATAGGCGCCCACCTTGTTGCCGAAGCCGCCGCCGACGTCGGGCGAGATCACGTGGATCTTGTGCTCCGGCAGGCCGGAAATCAGCGAGACCACGGTGCGCACGACGTGGGGTGCCTGGAAGGTGCCGTAAAGCGTGAGTGCGCCCTTGACCGGATCCATCGAGGCCACGCAACCGCAGGTCTCCAGCGGCGCCGGATGGACCCGCTGGTAGAAGATTTCCTCCTTGACCGTGACCTCGGCCGCTTCGAAGGCGCTGTCGGTGCCCGCCTTGTCGCCGGCCTCCCAGGTGAAGATGTGGTTGGGGTGCCGGCGCGGCCCCTGACCGACCTCGTCCTTGTCTTTGGCGTCCTCGCGCAGCACCGGCGCATCCGGCGCCATCGCCTTCTTGGGATCCACGAGCACCGGAAGGTCTTCGTAATCGACCTCCACCAGCTGGATGGCGTCCGCGGCGACGTAGCGGTCCTCGGCGATAACGAAGGCGACCTCCTGGTTCTGGAAGTGCACCTTCTCGTCGGCAAGCACCGCCTGCGAGTCGCCGGCAAGCGTCGGCATCCAGTGCAGGTCGAGGGGTTTCAGGTCATCCGCGGTCAGAACGGCCAGCACGCCGGGCAGCGCCCTGGCCGCCTCGGCGTCGATCGACTTGATCCGCGCGTGCGCGTGCGGGCTGCGGACGAAGTCGCCGAAGAGCAAGCCGGGCAACTTGACGTCGTCGACATAATTGCCCTGGCCCCGGATGAATCGGGCGTCCTCCTTGCGCCGGCGTTCGCAGCCGATGCCGGCCAGCGCCTCTTCTCGTTCGGCCGCAGTGGCCGTTTCCGTCTCGCCCATTAGCCCGCAGCCTCCCGTTCCTTGAGTTTGTCCGCGGCGGTGCGTACCGCCTTGACGATGTTCTGATAGCCGGTGCAACGGCAAAGATTGCCCGAGATGCCCGAGCGGATTTCCGCTTCGCCCGGATCGGGATTGTCCTCGAGCAGCCGGTAGCCGCGCACGAGCATCCCCGGGGTGCAATAGCCGCACTGGAGACCGTGGTCCTCGACGAAGGCCTCCTGGAGCGGGTGCAACGCGCCGTCCTTGGCCAGGCCCTCGACGGTCAGCAGCTCGCCGCCGTTCGCCTGCACCGCGAAGAGCGTGCAGCTTTTGACCGACTTGCCGTTCAGGTCCACCGTGCAGGCGCCGCAATGGCTGGTCTCGCAGCCGATGTGGGCGCCCGTCAGGTTCAGCTCCTCGCGCAGGAAATGAACGAGCAGCGTGCGCGGCTCGACCAGGGCCTCGACCTGCGCGCCGTTCACCGTCAACTCGATCTGGATTTTCGCCATGACGGTCAGCCCCCCCGCGCGCGCGCAAGCGCCGTTTCGATGGCCCGCCGGGTCATGACGCCCGCGGCGTGCCTGCGGAACTCGGCCGGGCCCCGCAGGTCGGAGACCGGGTCGGCGATCCCGGCGGCCGCGCCGGCCGCATTGTCGATGGCCGCCTCGTCGACCGGCGTCCCGACGAGCGCCCGGGCCGCGGCCTCGGCGTAAAGCGGCGTCATCGCCAGGTTGGTGAGCGCGATCGAGGCCTGGCTGCAGGTGCCGCCGTCGAGCGCGAGCGTGACGGCCGCCGCCGCGATCGCGTAATCGCCGACCTTGCGTTTCATCTTCCGGTAGGCTTGGCCCTGCCCGGCCGGCGGCACGGGAATCCTGATTCCGGTCAGCACCTCGGCCGCCTCGATCGCCGTGACGAAGGCCCCCTCGTAGTAGTCCCTGGCGGCGACCAGGCGCTCGCCGTTCGGACCTTGGAGAACATAGGAGGCGCCCAAGGCCATCATCACGGCCGGCATGTCGTTGCCGGGGTCGCCGTTGGCGACGTTGCCGCCGATGGTGCCGCAACCGCGGACCTGGGGATCGGCGATCAACCGGGCGGCCTCCCCCAGGATCGGGCATCGCCCGGCCAGGACGTCCGAATCGATGATCTCGGCCTGGGTCGTCATGGCCCCGATTTGGATCGCCCCGTCGGCCTCGGCGATGCCGTTCAGGCCGCGCACCCCCTGGAGGTCGATCAGATGGGACGGCACGGCCAGGCGCAGTTTCATCATGGGGATGAGGCTGTGCCCGCCCGCCAGCATCTGGGCTTCGCCACCGAGTTCGGCGAGCAGAGAGACGACCTCATCGACCGAGCCTGGCCGATGATACTCGAAGTTCCCTGGGATCATCTGTTCCTCCCTGTGGCGCTTTCACGGCCGTTGATGCCCGGCCTTTCATTTCGGCGCGCGCGGCCTCCGCCCCTTGAGGGCGGGACCCGACCCGCGGCGCCCGCCGATTAGTTTACACGCTTTACCGGGTTTGAAAGCCCCGCTGTGCGCATTTTTTCGTTATGGCGCCGAAACGCCCCGAATGGATCATGGGCGCCGCCGCGGTGTCAAGCGGGCCTCACCCGGATTTGTCCGTCGCATCGTCGCGCAGGCGGTGCCGGGCCATCAGCGGGGCCTGGGCCACCGCGAAGATCAGGGTGAGCCCGACCAGCCCGAAGACCTTGAAGGTCACCCAGAAATCCGTCGACTGGGTGCGCCAGACCACTTCGTTGAGGCCCGCCATCGCGGCGAAAAACACGCCGAAGCGCAGCGACAGCCGGCGCCAGCCGGTCTCGTGCATCGGCCAGGCGGCACCCAAGAGCGGCTTCAAGAGCGGCCGGCCCAAGGCGAGCCCGCCCAGGAGCGCCGCGGAGAACAGGCCCTGGACGATGGTCGGCTTCATCTTGATGAAGGTCTCGTCCTCCAGCCAAAGGGTCAGCCCGCCGAAAACCGCGACCACGGCGGCGGTGATGAGCGGCATCCACGGCAGACGCCGGCTTACCACAAGCGACACGGCAAGGGCAGCCGCGGTCGCCGCCATCAGCGCGCCGGTCGCGGTCAACAGACCGAAGTTCCAATAGCTGACGAAGAAGACCGCGAGCGGCCCGTATTCGACCGCCGGTTTCAGCAAACGGGGCGATGTCCGGGTCACCTGGGTCATCGGCGGCGGTTAGCGGATGTTTCGGGATCGCGCATCATGCGCCGCGACCTTATCGCAAAGCCGCCCGGCAGGCCA
This sequence comes from Kiloniellaceae bacterium, assembly GCA_046759925.1. GTDB lineage: Bacteria > Pseudomonadota > Alphaproteobacteria > Kiloniellales > J153 > JBHIDD01. Next base: position 1,568 of record JBHIDD010000206.1, on the reverse strand, counting down.
TCGGAACCAGGCGTAGTGTCGCCGCGGTCCCTGGGCGGCTTCCGCCTCGGGCAACGAGAGGCCGGACCTTTCGGCGACCCTCCCCGAGGTTGGCCGCTTGTCCGATGGGCAAGACCCGCGCGACCTGCTATCCTCCGCCCTGCGCGCAACAGGGAAAGCCGGCGGCCCAGGTTCAGGCTTGACACGGGCACCATTCTCGGACGGGAGACGGAATGAAGCCGCTCAGCATTCTGGCCGTAAGCTGCGCGCGAACGATCGTCTTGGGCGCGGCCCTGGGCGCCGCGGCTCCTTCGGGGGCACTGGCCGCGGCAGACAGCCCGGACCCCGGGGAGGTCATCGGCTACCGCGCGGCGGATCGTTCCGGGCCATCCAAGTCCTGGCGGCTGCCGGCGGAGAAGCCCTATCTCTACGTTCCCTACGTCGGCGACGAGGTCGAGGGGGCCATTTCCTCCGTCAGAGCCGGCGGTGAGGTCGGAGTCGCGTTGTTTCAGCGCCCCTATTTCACCTCGAAGGATGTCGGCTGCACGCCGGACCTCGGCACCGAATCCCGACCCGATTTAAAGTGGCTGGGACCGACGGCGCGTTTCGCGATCCCGCCCGGGGGGCAAGCGACCGATGCCGCGGTCGATCCGACCCGGCGGGCCCGGCAATACGCCTCCTTGATCATCTTCCGCAAGACCCTCGGGCCTCCGCCGGGCGCCCTGCTGCTGGAGCGCCGGCGCACCATCGGGACGAGGTGTCCGAATCCGGCCCACAAGATTTCCTACAACCGGCTCTTCGTCCCGATGTCGGAGCCGCCCGAGGCAACGCGCTGCTTCGACCTGGCGGGGTCCTACGCCGCCGAGGGCTCCGAGAACATCGTGCTGAACCTCACCAGGACCGACCGGCTGGTGCTCCTGGCGCCCTCCGACCTGGACGACCGATACCGGGGCATCCGGCATAGGTTCACCGTGACGGCGTTCGACGGGCTGCGTTGTCAGGGGAATTCGGTGAGCTTCAAGAGCGCGGCGCGCGCGACCGGCATTTTCAAGCTGGCCGACTTCGGGTTCCGGGACCAGGCGCGCTCGCTTCGGATCACCTACGAAGGCGGCGCGCTCGCCGCCTATCTGGCGCCGCCGGACACGCCGCCGCAGGTTGCCACGGCCGAACCGGCGCCAGCCCCGGCGCCCGGGACCGCCGAGAAGGCCGAGGCCCGGGAAGCCGCGATGCCGAAGCCGGCGCTTCCGAAAGCCGAGACCGGTCCCAGCGTCCAACCGGGCGCAAGCGTAGCGGCGGGAAGCGTCCCGGTGGTTCCGACCGCCGTGGTGGAAGCGCCGCCGACGGCGGCGCCCGGTGCCGAGGCCGAGCCCGTGCATCCCGAGGCGGCTGGGGCCGAGGCTGAGCCCGTGCGTCCCGAGGCGGCCGGGGCCGAGGCTGAGCCCGTGCAGCCCGAGCCGGCCGGGGCCGAGATCGTGCGTCCCGCGGCGGCCGGGGCCGAGATCGTGCGTCCCGCGGCGGCTGGGGCCGAGACGGTTCGGCCCGAGATCATTCGGATCGAGACCGTCCAGTCCGCGACGGCCCGGACCGAG
>JBHIDD010000205.1:0-5079 GCA_046759925.1 Kiloniellaceae bacterium | reverse complement strand
TCCGGCGCCGCGCCGCCGGCGCGCGGCGCTCGAGGCCGAGCTCGAGGCCGCCGCGCGGTTCCTGACGTTGTTGCGGGCCTGAGCGGGATATCGTCGCGGCGGATCCCGGTCAGGAGGTCTCGCCGTCCTTAAGGAACCGGTCCAGGCAGCCGAAGCTGCTGGTCCAGCCCTTGGTGTGCCGCGCGCGCGCCTCGTCGCTCGGCAAGCCCTCGTGGCTCAGGGTGAACGCGGTGCCGCCGGCGGCGTCGCGGAGCTCGATGGTCACCAGCGTCTCGATGCCGGCGTAATCGCCCTCCGCCCAAACCCAGGTAAGGACGAGCTTGTCCGGCGGCCGCACCTCGCGGTAGGTGCCGGACAGACGGTAGATTTCGCCTTCGGCGCTGTGCATCTCGAGGCTGTAGCGCCCGCCGGGACGCAAATCAACCCGGACGTTGCGGGCGGTGATGCCGTCGGGTCCGAACCAGCGGCTCAGGGCCTCCGGGCGGGTGAGGGCGTCGAACACCGCCTCGCGCGGTGCGGCGAACCGCCGGGTCAGCCGAAGCACCGCTCCGGTGGCTTGCGGCTCAGCGGCCGCGCTGGTCTTTGCCATGTGGTCTGCCTCCTTTTCGTTGGTCGGCCCTGTCCCGTGTTTCGTCCAGGTAGCGGGCGAGCGAGTCGAGCTGCGCCGCCCAGAAGCGGCGATAGTGGACGATCCACTCCGCCGCCTCTTTCATGGCGGCGCCGTTGAGCTGGCAGCGGTGCACCCGACCCCGCTTGTGCCGCCGGAGCAGCCCGGCCGCTTCCAGCACCTTGAGGTGCTTGGAGACCGCCGGGAGGGACATCTGGAAGGGCTCGGCCAACGCGCCGACCGAGGTTTCGCCCAGCGCCAGGCGCGCCAGGATCGCCCGCCGGGTCGGGTCGGCGAGCGCCGAGAAGACCCCGCTCAGTCGGTCGGACTTATATTTAACCATATGGTTAAATAACATGGCGCCCTGAGGCGCGTAAAGAGCAAATAGCGGCGCGCCTGAAGTCGGCGCCGCGTCGTGGGGCCGGCCTCCCGCTGGCGCGGCACGCACGCGCGTGGTATCAGCTAAGATCCGGTTGCCAGGCAGCACGACGGGGGCGGGCATGCAGGAGATCATCCGCCGGCTCGAGGAAATGCGCGAAGGCGCGCGCGCAGGCGGCGGCGAGCGCCGTATCGAGGCCCAGCACGAAAAGGGCAAGCTGACCGCGCGCGAGCGCATCGAAATCCTGCTCGACGAAGGCTCCTTCGAGGAGTGGGACATGTTCGTCGAGCACCGCTGCGCCGACTTCGACATGACCGAAAAGAAGATCCCCGGCGACGGGGTGGTGACCGGCCACGGCACGGTCAACGGCCGGCCGGTCTTCGCGTTCAGTCAGGATTTCACGGTCTTCGGCGGCTCCCTCTCGGAGGCCCATGCCGAGAAGATCTGCAAGGTGATGGACAAGGCCATGCAGGTCGGCGCCCCGGTCGTGGGCTTGAACGATTCCGGCGGCGCGCGGATCCAGGAGGGCGTGGCCTCGCTGGCCGGTTATGCCGAGGTGTTCCAGCGCAACGTGCTCGCCTCCGGCGTGGTGCCGCAGATCTCGCTGATCATGGGGCCTTGCGCGGGCGGCGCGGTCTACTCGCCGGCCATGACCGACTTCATCTTCATGGTCAAGGACAGTTCCTACATGTTCGTCACCGGCCCGGACGTGGTGAAGACCGTGACCCACGAGGACGTGACCCAAGAGGAGCTGGGCGGTGCGCTGACCCACACCGCCAAGTCCGGCGTTGCCGACCTTGCCTTCGAGAACGACGTCGAGGCGCTTTTGGAGCTGCGCCGCTTCATCGACTTCCTGCCCGGGTCCAACCGGGAGCCGCCACCGGAACGGCCGACGAGCGACCCGGCCGATCGGGAGGAACCTTCGCTTGATTCCCTGGTGCCGGACGATCCCGCCACGCCTTACGACATGAAGGAGCTCATTGAGAAGGTCATCGACGAGGGCGACTTCTTCGAGCTGCAGCCGGCCTACGCGGCGAACATCGTGACCGGCTTCGGCCGCATGGAGGGACGGACCGTGGGCATCGTCGCCAACCAGCCGATGGTGCTGGCCGGCTGCCTCGACATCGCCTCCTCGATCAAGGCGGCGCGCTTCGTCCGCTTCTGCGACTGCTTCAACATCCCGATCCTCACCTTCGTCGACGTGCCCGGGTTCCTGCCGGGCACGGCGCAGGAGTACGGCGGCATCATCAAGCACGGCGCGAAGCTGCTCTTCGCCTTCGCCGAGGCGACGGTGCCCAAGGTGACCGTGATCGCCCGCAAGGCCTACGGCGGGGCCTACGACGTCATGTCGTCCAAGCACATCCGCGGCGACGTCAACTACGCTTGGCCGAGCGCCGAAATCGCGGTCATGGGCCCGAAGGGGGCGGTCGAGATCATCTTCCGCAACGACCTCGGCGATCCGGCGAAGATCGAGGCGCGCACCGAGGCGTACCGGGCGAAGTTCGCCAACCCCTTCGTCGCCGCCAGCCGCGGCTTCATCGACGACGTGATCATGCCCCACGGCACCAGGCGCCGGCTGTGCCGGGCGCTCGCGCTTCTGCGCGACAAGCGCCTGGAGAACCCCTGGAAGAAGCACGACAATTTGCCGCTCTAAGGGCTTGCAATTGCGCGCTTAAGCGCCGTTCCGGATCCGCTCGCCCGGCCTTGCCGGCACGAACCCGGGGACACGAAACCGGGGACAGTATACTATTTTTCCTTCGTTGGCGGAGCCGCGGCCTGATCCTTGCCCACGGGCCGGGTCCCTTTCGGCTCGGTGCCTTGAGCCGGGGGCGCCCGAGAGCGCGTCCGGCGGGACTTGAAAAATAGTATACTGTCACCCGATCTGGAAAGCGCGTCCGGCGGGACTTGAAAAATAGTATACTGTCACCCGATCTGCACCCGATCTGGGCGGGAGGGTCCAAGCGAAGGCGCGCCGCCCGCGCGCGCCGGAGAATCGGGTCGAAAACCCCGGACACAGGGGCCATAATCCGCCGCGACGTGGAATGTTCGACAAAATCCTGATCGCCAACCGCGGCGAGATCGCCTGCCGGATCATCCGGACCGCCCGCCGCCTGGGTATCCGCACCGTGGCCGTCTATTCCGAGGCGGACCGCGACGCCCTGCACGTCGCGCTGGCCGACGAGGCCGTGGCCATCGGCCCGGCCGCCGCGGCGCAGAGCTACCTGGCGATCGACAAGATCCTCGCGGCCTGCAAGGAGACCGGGTCGCAAGCCGTACACCCGGGTTTCGGCTTCCTGGCCGAGAACCCGGCCTTCGTGGCGGCCCTCGATGCCGCCGGGCTCGTCTTCATCGGCCCCCCGGGCCAAGCGATCAGCAAAATGGGCGACAAGATCGCGTCCAAGCGCCTTGCCGCGCAAGCCGCAATCGACACCATACCGGGCCACGTGGGCGTCATCGAGGGCGAGGGACAAGCGGCCGAAATCGCCGCCGAGATCGGCTATCCGGTGATGATCAAGGCCACCGCCGGCGGCGGCGGCAAGGGCTTGCGCATCGCCCGGGACGACGGGCAACTGCGCGAGGGCTTCCGCTCGGCCCGGAACGAAGCCCGTTCGAGCTTCGGCGACGACCGGGTGTTCATCGAGAAGTTCATCGAGGACCCGCGGCACATCGAGATCCAGGTGCTGGCCGATACACGCGGCAACGTGGTCCACCTGGGCGAGCGCGAATGCTCGATCCAGCGCCGTTACCAGAAGGTCATCGAGGAGGCGCCTTCGCCGCTTCTGGATGCCAAGAGCCGCGCCGCCATGGGCCGGCAGGCGATCGCGCTCGCCAAGGCCGTCGGCTACCATTCCGCGGGCACGGTGGAGTTCATCGTCGACCAAAACAAGAACTTTTACTTCCTTGAAATGAATACGAGAATTCAGGTCGAGCATCCGGTTACGGAATTGGTGACCGGGCTCGACCTGGTGGAATGGATGGTCCGCGTCGCGGCCGGCGAGGCGCTGGCTTTCCGCCAGAAGGACGTAAAGCTCACGGGCTGGGCGCTGGAGGCCCGGGTCTACGCCGAGGACCCCGCGCGCGACTTCTTGCCCTCGATCGGCCGGCTGGTGCGCTACCGCGAGCCGGAGACCGGCCGCCATCTGCGGGTCGACAGCGGGGTCACCGAGGGCTCGGAGATCACCGTGCACTACGACCCCATGATCGCCAAGCTGGTGGCCCACGGCCAGACCCGGGAGGCCGCGATCCGGGAGCTGCAGGCGGCGCTCGATGCCTTCTACATCCGGGGCATCAGCCACAACCTGAGCTTCCTGGCCGCGGTTCTGGCCAAGGACCGATTCCGCGACGGCCGGCTTACCACCGATTTCATCGCCGCGGAATTCCCCGACGGCTTCCGGGCAGCGGCGGGGCCGGCGGTGGCGCGCGAGGCGATGCGCGCGGTGGCGGCCTTCGTCCGGCGCCGCCAGGCCGATCGCGATGCGGCGATCGGCGGCCGGCCGCAGGAGTCGGATGCCCCGCGGCCGGACGACGACTGGGTGGTTCGGATCGACGGCGAGCCGCATTTGGTTTCGCTGCAGCCCGTGCCAGGCGGCTACCGGGTGCGCGGCGCCGTCGAGGACAGCGTCGTGGAAAGCGACTGGCGGCCCGGCGAGCCCCTGTTCCGCGGGCGCATCGACGGCCGGCCGCTCACCGTGCAGATCGACCGCCGCGGACCCTGGGTCCGCCTCACCCACGGCGGGGCCGAGGTCGAGGCCCTGGTCCTGCGCCCGCACGTGGCGAAGCTGGCGGCCCGCATGCCGGTCAAGCCGCCGCCGGATCTCTCGCGCTTCCTGCTTTCGCCGATGCCGGGCCTTTTGGTCGAGGTCGCGGTCGAGGCCGGGCAGGAGGTCAAGGCCGGCGAGCAACTGGCCGTGGTCGAGGCCATGAAGATGGAAAACGTCCTGCGCGCCGAACGCGACGGCGTGGTCTCGCGGATCCACGCCGCGCCCGGCGCCAGCCTGGCCGTCGATCAGGCGATCCTCGAGTTCGACTGCGACGCCAAGCCGGGCGGTTCGCGACGTGCTTGAACCCAAGGAAGCGCGGCTCCGGGCGTTGC
>JBHIDD010000204.1:0-5083 GCA_046759925.1 Kiloniellaceae bacterium | reverse complement strand
CCGCCGGAGGACGGCGAGGGCCGGACCATGGAGATCAAGGGCCGCGATCTGATGAACGGGGTGCCCAAGGAATTGATCATCTCCGAGCGGCAGATCGCGGAATCGCTCGCCGAGCCGGTCGGCGCCATCGTCGAGGCGGTCAAGGTCGCGCTCGAGCACACGGCCCCGGAGCTGGCCGCCGATATCGTCGACAAGGGCATCGTGCTGACCGGCGGCGGGGCGCTTCTGAGCAACCTGGATTATGTTCTGCGCGCATCCACCGGCCTGCCGGTCTCGCTTGCCGACGACCCCTTGTCCTGCGTCGCGCTGGGCACCGGCCGCTGTCTGGAGGAAATGAAAACACTTAAAAATGTCCTGATCTCGGTGTACTAATCCGTTCACACTTTATTAATTTATTTACCCTGTTCAATTAAGCTGACTTGAGTAGCCTATATTCTTTCCCTCGCTCCTGTGGGACAGGCCGGCGATGGGGGGCGTTGTGAAGAAGCCTGCGGGTCCGGTATCGCACATCACTACGCCGCTCAAGGCGTGGGCCCAACGCTTTGCTTTTCTTTTCCTGGTTGTGACGGCCTTCGCCCTCATGCTCGTGGGCAAGGCGGATGTCTTCCTGATCGAGCGCGCCCGTACCGCGGTGGTCGACGCGGTGACGCCGGTCCTCGATCTCGCGTCCCGGCCGATCGGTGCCCTGGGCGACCTGATCGAAGGCGTCCGGGAACTTGCCGATCTCAGGGCCGAGAACGCGGCGCTGAAACGGCAGAACGAGCAGCTCCGGAATTGGCAGGCGGTGGCCCGGCGGCTCGAGGCCGAAAACGCCGCTTTGCGCAACTTGACCCATATGGTCCCGGATTCGGGTCTGCGCTTCGTCACGGCCCGGGTCATCGGCGATCCCGGCGGGGCCTTTGCCCGCTCGGTCCTGGTCAACGCCGGTGCCCGTGACGGCGTTCGCAAGGGCCAGGCGGCGGTCACCAGCGCGGGACTGGCGGGCCGCGTCGCGGAGGTCGGCAACCGCTCGGCGCGGATCCTCCTGGTCACCGACATCAACAGCCGCATCCCGGTCTTGGTGGGCGCGGCGCGCCACCGGGCCGTTCTGGCCGGGGACAACTCGAACCAACCGAAACTGCTGTACCTCGCACCCGGCACCCGGACCGCGCCGGGCGACCGCGTGCTGACCTCGGGACACGGCGGTGTTTTCCCCCCCGGCCTTCCCGTCGGCGTGGTCACTCAGGCGAGCGAGACCACCATGCGGGTGCAGCCCTTCGTCGACTGGGCGCACATGGAGCACCTGCGCTTGGCCGATTATGAATTGCCCGGCATCCTCCGGCCGGCGGAGGGGACCGACCGGCGGGCGGCCGGGCGGCCGGGAGCGGGGCGGTGAAGCCGAGCGTCTGGACCCGTCTCGACATCGTCGCGCGCGGCTTGGCCCCGTTCGCCTTCACGCTGCTGCTGGTCATCGCCGGCATGGTGCCGCTGCGGATTCCGGACCTTTCTCCGATCATTCCTTCGCTGGCGCTCATTGCGGTCTATTTCTGGTTGGTCCACCAGCCGGATCTGATGCCCCTCTGGGCGGTCTTCCTGATCGGTCTGGTTCAGGATCTGCTCGGCGGCGGCCCGATCGGGGTGGCCGCCTTGGCCCTGCTCGTGGTCTACGCCGCGGTCGCCACCCAGCGCCGGTTCTTCACCAACGCGCCCTTTCTACTCGTGTGGTCCGTCTTCATGCCGGTGGCGGCGGTCGCGCATTTCCTGACCTGGGTTTTCAACTGCCTCATCATCGATGCCTTCATCGATCCCGAACCGGCGGTTTTCCAGTACCTCACGACCGTTGCGGTCTATCCCTGCCTGGCCTGGCTCTTCGTCCAGATGCAGCGCACGGTTCTTAGGTGATTTCGCGGCGAGCATCGGCGACCATGGCGGGCATTCACGAAGACAACGCACGCTTCAAGACCTTCTCCCGGCGCGCCTTGCTGGTGGCCGGCGGACAGGCCGTGTTGTTCTCGGTCTTGGCCGGGCGCATGTATTACCTGCAAATCCGCGAATCCGACCGCTACAAAATGCTGGCGGAGGACAACCGGATCAACCTGCGCCTGTTGCCGCCGCCGCGCGGCCGCATCGTCGATCGATTCGGCGTGCCCTTGGCCGTCAACCAGCAGAACTACCGCGTCGTGCTGGTGCGCGAGCAGACGCCGGACGTCGAGCGGACCCTGGATGCCCTGGCCGGAATCATCGAGCTCTCCGCGTACGACTACGAACGCATCCTGCGCGAGACCGGGCGCAAGCGGGCCTTCGTCCCGGTCACCGTCCGCGACTACCTGACCTGGCAGCAGGTCAGCCGGATCGAGGTCAACGCGCCCGACCTGCCGGGGGTCAGCATCGAGGTGGGCGAGACCCGCGACTATCCCTACGGGGCGACGATGACCCATGTGCTGGGCTATGTCTCCGCCGTCTCCGAGAAGGACCTGACCGGCGATCCGCTCCTCGAGCTGCCGGGGTTTCGGATCGGCAAGCAGGGTATCGAGAAGACCTACGACCTGCAGCTCAGGGGCGTCGCCGGGAACAGCCATCTCGAGGTCAATGCCGTCGGCCGGGTGATTCGCGAACTCTCGCGCCAGGAGGGCAAGCCGGGCCGCGACATCGTGCTCACCATCGACTCCGGTCTGCAGAGCTTTGTTCACGAGCGTCTGATGGCCGAACGCAGCGCGGCCGCCGTGGTGATGGACGTGCACAATGGTGAGGTGCTTGCGCTGGCTTCGGTGCCCGGTTACGACCCCAATGTCTTCAACGTCGGCTTTTCCAGGGCCGCCTGGAATGCGCTGAGCAGCGATCCGCTGGCGCCGCTGACCAACAAGGCCATCGCGGGCCACTACGCACCCGGCTCGACCTTCAAGTTGATGGTCGCCTTGGCCGCGATGGAGTCCGGCATCGGTCCCGATCACCAGGCGTACTGCCCGGGATTCATGCGCCTGGGGAATGCGCGGTTCCACTGCTGGAAGCGCGGCGGGCACGGCCGCGTCGACATGTACGACGCGATCAAGCGGTCCTGCGACGTTTACTTTTACGACCTGTCGCGCCGAGTCGGGATCGACCGCATCGCGGCCATGGCCAAGCGCTTTGGCCTGGGCGCCCCCGTGGGCATCGACCTGCCGGGCGAACGCGGCGGGGTGATTCCAACGCGGGCGTGGAAACTGGCGACCATGGGCGAGCCCTGGCAGGGCGGCGAGACCCTGGTCAGCGGCATCGGTCAGGGCTTCGTCCTGGCCACACCCTTGCAGCTTGCGGTCATGACGGCACGCATCGCCAACGGCGGCCTGGAGGTGCGGCCGCGGGTCACCCGGGGATTCCGGGGGGAAAGTGGCGATGCGGGGGCCGGGGACCCGCCCGGACTCCCATCGCTGGGCGTGCCCGAGGGGCACCTGCGGGTCATCCACACCGGCATGGATTTGGTCACCAACCACCGGCGCGGCACGGCGTATCGGGCGCGGATCAAGACCGAGGGCCGGGAAATGGCCGGCAAGACCGGGACCTCGCAGGTTCGCCGCATTACCATGGCCGAGCGCGCCGCCGGGGTGACGAAAAACGAGGACCTGCCCTGGCGCCGGCGGGATCACGCGCTCTTCCTCGCCTACGCCCCGGTCCACAGCCCACGCTACTGCTGCGCCGTGGTGGTGGAACATGGCGGCGGCGGCTCGAAGATCGCCGCGCCCATCGTTCGGGATATCCTGGTCGAGACCCAGCGCCGCGATCCCTCGGCCAGCCCTCCGGCACCGCTTTTGGCGGGCGAGCTTGGCGAGAAGGGCTGAGCGCCATGGCGATGCGGCCGCAGATGTTTGTCATCGGATACCAGAGGCTTCTGGGACACCCCAATCTGACCCTGGGCCAGAAGGTCTGGCAGATCAACTGGGGCCTCGTCTTCCTTACCGCGCTGATCGCCGCCATCGGCTTCGCCATGCTCTACTCGGCGGCCAACGGCCGCGTCGACCCCTGGGCCTCGCGCCATATACTGCGCTTCGGCGGCGGCTTGGTCCTCCTCTTGGCCATTGCCTTGGTCGATGTCCGGCTCTGGTTCCGCTATGCCTATGTGATCTACTTCGGGGTGCTCATGCTTCTGGCGGCGGTGGAGGTCATCGGCTCGAGCGGCATGGGCGCCCAGCGCTGGATCGACCTCAAGGTGCTTCAGCTCCAGCCCTCGGAGTTGATGAAGGTCGCGCTGGTGCTCGCGCTCGCGCGCTATTTCCACGGCGCGGTCGCAGAGGGGATCGCCCGGCCGGCCTACCTCCTGGTGCCGCTCGGCCTGACGCTCGCGCCCGCCGGCCTGGTGCTCAAGCAGCCGGACCTCGGCACCGCGGTGATGCTGCTGCTGGTCGGCGCCGCCGTGTTCTTCTGCGCCGGCGTGCGCCTCCGGACGTTCGCCGTGGTGGGTTTCCTGGGCCTTTCCGCCATCCCGATCGCCTGGCAGTTCCTGCACGATTACCAGAGGCGGCGGGTGCTCACCTTCCTCAACCCGGAGTCGGATCCCCTGGGCGCGGGCTATCACATCCTGCAGTCCAAGATCGCGCTCGGCTCCGGCGGGCTGTTCGGCAAGGGCTTCCTGCAGGGCAGCCAGAGCCACCTCAACTTCCTGCCGGAAAAGCAGACCGACTTCATCTTCACCATGTTCGCCGAGGAGTTCGGCATGGTTGGCGGGCTGGTGCTTCTCGGTCTCTATGCCCTCATCCTGGTCTACGGGATCGCCATCGCGCTGCGCGCCCGGAACCAGTTCGGCCGCCTGCTCGCCATGGGCATTACCTGCAACCTGTTTCTCTACGTGTTCATCAACATCGCCATGGTGATGGGCCTGCTCCCGGTGGTCGGCGTGCCGCTGCCGCTCATTTCCTACGGCGGCACCGCCATGCTGACGATCATGGCGGCCCTCGGCCTGTTGATCTCGAGCTATATCCACCGCGACGTGCGCATCCCGCGCCGGGGCCCGGGTCCCGAAGTATGAGCCCCGGGGCGCCTGATACCGCCGCGCCGTTGAAGGCATCTTCATCGGCGCGGCGGCAAGCGCGACCGCGCGCCGCGCCCGCCGGCGCGAAAGCCAAGGGGCCGA
>JBHIDD010000203.1:0-5086 GCA_046759925.1 Kiloniellaceae bacterium | reverse complement strand
GCCCTCGTTCGAGCCGTCGAACAGCGAGACGTGGCTCGCCGCCGCGTTCGCGGGCAGCGATTCGGCCATCACGACGAAGCCGTGGTTCTGGCTGGTGATCTCGACCCGGCCGGTCTCCAGGTCCTTGACCGGATGGTTGGCGCCGCGGTGGCCGAGGTGCATCTTCTCGGTCCTGGCCCCGAGCGCCAGTGCCAGCAGCTGATGGCCCAGGCAGATGCCGAAGATCGGCAGGCCGGTCTTGAGCAGCTCCGCGATCGTCGGCACCGCGTAGTGGCCGGTCGCCGCCGGATCTCCGGGCCCGTTCGACAAGAAGACGCCGTCGGGCTCATGGTGCAGGATGTCCTCGGCGCTGGCCTGGGCGGGGACCACGGTGAGCCGGCAGCCGAGCGCGGCGAGGCAGCGCAGGATGTTGCGCTTGGCGCCATAGTCGACGGCGACGACCCGGTGCCTGGCCGGCCCGAGCCTGCCGTAGCCCTTGCCCGGCGCCCAGCGGGTCTGGTCCCAGTCGTAGGGCTGCCGGCAGGTCACCTCGCCGGCCAGGTCCATGCCCTCGAGGCCCGGCCAGGCGGCGGCCTCGGCATGCAGCGCGGCGATGTCGAGGTCCCCGCGGGCCGCGTGGCCGAGGCAGCCGTTGGGCGCGCCCAGGTCGCGGATCCGCCGGGTCAGCGCCCGGGTGTCCACGCCGGCGATCCCGACCAGGTTCTGTCCCTTCAGCCAGGCATCCAGATGCCCCGCCGCGCGCCAGTTGGAGGGTTCGGTGATGTCCGTGCGCAGCACCACGCCGCGTGCGGCGGGGGTCAGCGTCTCGATATCCTCCGGGTTCGTGCCGACGTTGCCGATGTGCGGGAAGGTGAAGGTGATGATCTGGCCGGCGTACGAGGGATCGGTGATGATCTCCTGATAGCCGGTGATCGAAGTGTTGAAGCAGACCTCGCCGACCGCCCGGCCTTCGGCGCCCACGCCGCGGCCCCAAAACACGGTTCCGTCCGCGAGCACCAGGGCGGCGGTGGCAGCGCGCGGGCGCGCGAACAGGCTGCGCCCGGTCCCCTCGGACGGAGCCGCGGCGGGACTCGCATCGTTCATGGAAGCGCCGTCCTTCACAGGGTCGGGCCGCGCCGGTCATGGCCGCGGCCCACCGGCCGGTCCTTAAAAGCGCGACGGACTCGCCCGGCAAATGGCGTCGAGTCGGACGCCCGAGCCGGCGGTCCCTGTTTACGGGAAAGCCGTGTCGGGGTCAAGCGGCGGGCGGCGAATTTTTTTACGATAAATCAATGACTTAACCTTTCCACGAAACTTTGCCATTTGGCAGAAATTCCGTTAACCTCGGCGCCTTCCATGATCCGCTGGAGCTTGACCGATGTTCCGGACCAGCCTCAACGACGCCCTGAAGGATGCCATGAAGGCGAAGGACCCCTGTGCGGTCTCGACGCTGCGGTTGATTCTGGCCGCGCTCAAGGACCGCGACATTGCGGCCCGCGGCAAGGGCGAGGCCGACGGAATCCAGGATGCCGAGATCCTCGACATGCTGCAGAAAATGATCCAGCAGCGCCGTGAATCAATCGAAATGTACCGCAAAGGCGGCCGCGAGGATCTGGTCGAAAAGGAGACCGCGGAGATCGCGGTGATCCGGCGGTTCCTGCCCAAGCAGCTCGACGAGAACGAGATGCGCGGCGCGGTCGCGGAGGTCGTCGGCGAGCTCGAGGCCAGCACCATCAAGGACATGGGCCGGGTGATGGGCGCGCTCAAAGAACGCTATGCCGGGCGCATGGACTTCGCCAAGGCCAGCGCCATCGTCAAGGACAGGCTCGGCTGACCGCTGCCCCGCAGGATGTCCCGCATTTCAATGCCTTGCCGCAGGCTATCCCCGCTCGCCGACCTTTGGTCCCCAGGCTTATCCCATAGTTATCCACGGATTGGTCCCAGGATATTCGGCCGGCGCGTTTTGGTTCCGTAAATATTCCCTGGGGCGACTCCGGGGGCCCGGTCTAAGTTAGCCGGACCGCCGCCCGCGATGACAGCGCCCCAAGCCCATGGCCTTCACACCCGACTTTCTCGACGAGATCCGCGGCCGCTTGCCGCTGTCCGGTGTCGTCGGACGGCGGGTCAAGCTGCAGAAGCGCGGCCGCGAGGCGGTCGGCCTGTGTCCCTTCCACAACGAGAAGACGCCCTCGTTCACGGTCAGCGAGGACAAGGGCTTCTACCATTGCTTCGGTTGCGGCGCGCACGGCGATGTCATCGGCTTCGTCATGCGCGCGGACGGCCTGTCCTTTCCCGAGGCGGTCGAGCGCCTGGCCGGGGAAGCCGGGCTGCCGGTCCCGCGCGCCTCGCCCGAGGAGCGCGCCGCCGCGCGCCGCCGCGCCGATCTGCTTGCGGCCATGGAGACGGCGGCCGCCTGGTTCGAGGAGCAGCTGCGCGGCCCGGCAGGAGCCGGGGCGCGGCGCTACCTGGAGGGCCGGGGGCTTGCCCCGGAGACGGCGGCGGCCTTCCGGCTCGGCTATGCGCCGGACAAGCGCGGCCTGCTCCGCGCCGCCTTGAACGCCCGGGACATCGACGATGGCCGGCTCATCGAGGCCGGGCTGATCAAGCGCCCCGACGACGACGGCCCGCCGCGCGACACCTTCTTCAAGCGCATCATCTTCCCGATCACCGACCCGCGCGGCCGGGTCATCGCCTTCGGCGGCCGGGCGCTTGGGGACTCGCCGGCGAAGTACCTGAACTCGCCCGAGACGCCGCTGTTCCGCAAGGGCCGGGTGCTTTACAACCTGGCGCGCGCCCGCCAGGCGGCGTTCGACGCCGGCGAGCTGATCGTCGCCGAGGGCTACATGGACGTGATCGCCATGAGCCAGGCCGGCTTTCCGGCGGCCGTGGCCCCGCTGGGCACCGCGATCACGGCCGAGCAGATCGGCCTGTTGTGGCGCCTGGCGGCGGAGCCGGTGCTCTGCCTGGACGGCGACGCGGCCGGCCGGCGCGCCGGCGCCCGGGCCGCGGAGCGGGCCATGGCGCAACTCAAGCCCGGGCGCAGCCTGCGCTTCGCGGTCCTACCGACGGGCGAGGACCCGGACAGTCTGCTCCGGACCCAGGGGGCCTCGGCGCTGCGCGCCGTGTTGGACGCGGCCCGGCCGCTTGCCGATCTGCTTTGGCTCATCGAGACCGAGGGCCGGCGCTTCGATACGCCCGAGCGCCAGGCGGGCCTGGTCGCGGCGCTCGACGCGCGGATCCGCCAGATCGCCAGCGGGGCGGTGCAGACGGCCTACCGGGAAGACATGAATGCGCGCTTTGACGCCGCCTTCGGCTACGGCCCCTGGGGCCGAGTGCCGCGCGGCGGGGTCTTCGCCGGCCCGGGGCGGCGCCGGGGCGGGCCCTGGAACAGGGGCGGCTTCGGGGGCCGGGGTCGCGGGGCCGCCGGCAAATCGGCAGGGCGCCACTTGGGGCCCGGGGGGCTGGGCGCGCGGCAGGCGCCCCAGGACGCGCGCCGACAGCGTGAACAGCTTTTGTTGGCGAATCTGCTGAACCACCCGGAGCTTCTGGTCGAGCACGCCGAGGATCTGGCGGAGCTCCGCTTTTCGAGCCCGGAACTGTCTGAATTTTATGAAAAAATGGCCGATCTGGCGGCACGTGATCCGGGCCTTGACAGCGCCTCCGTGAAAGACCACCTGTCCGGTCAGGGCTTTTCCGGGGCTTTGGGCCGGCTGTGCAGCCGGGCGGTCTACCTTCACGGGCGGTTCGCCCGCCCCGAGGCGTCCCTGGAAGATGCCCGTAAGGGTGTCCGGGAGTTTTTGGCGGATTACCATAGGCACCGGGCGGCCTTGGAAGCCGAGGAGGCGGGGCGCGATCTGGCCAAGGCCACGACGAAAGAGAGCGTGGCCCGGCTGGAGGCCAACACAAGGAAATGGAGCCAGGAGATCGAAATTGACTGAGCCTGGCGCCGCCCGGCCCGGATTTCGGGGCGCCGCCGGAAACGGCCTGACACGCAGAACCGGACGGCCGCCGCCGGGAGGTGGCGACGGGTTCTTGCGTGCATCTTGAAGCAGGACATCGAATGGCGAGCAAGGCGAGCGAAGGCGCAGTGGAATCGACGGAAACGCGCGAGGAGAGCGCCGATGGCCCGCTGATGGACGGCATGAGCGCCACCGTCAAGAAGATGGTCCAGAAGGCCAAGGAGCGCGGCTACGTCACCTACGACGAACTGAACCAAGTCCTCCCGCCGGATCAGATGTCCTCCGAGCAGATCGAGGACACAATGGCGATGCTTTCCGAGATGGGCATCACGTTGATCGAGAGCGAGGAGCAGGAGGACGGCGCCGGCGAGGAGGAAGAGGAGAAAAGCGCCGCCGCCGCCGGCAACCTGGCCGATGACGATATTGGCCGTACCGACGATCCGGTGCGCATGTATCTGCGCGAGATGGGCTCGGTCGAGCTCTTGTCCCGCGAGGGCGAAATCGCGATCGCCAAGCGCATCGAGGCCGGCCGCGAGAAGATGATCGGCGGCATTTGCGAGAGCCCGCTGACCATCAAGGCCCTGCTGTTCTGGCGCCAGTCGCTGATCGAGGGCCGGATTCTGCTGCGCGACATCATCGACCTCGATGCGACCTACGGCGCCGGTCCCAACGACGATGACATCGCCAAGGAGGAGTCGGGAGAGGCCGACTCGGAACTCGAGGAGGCCCTGGCCAAGGAGGCCGCCAAGCAGATGGACCCGTCGGAGCCGCCCACGGCCCGGCCCCAGACGGCGGAGGATGGGGCCGCCGAGGGCGACGAAGACGAGGAGGAGGAGTCGAACATTTCGCTTGCCGCCATGGAAGCGGCCCTCCTGCCGTCGGTGCTCGCCACCTTCGACGAGATCGCCACCACCTACAAGCGGCTCTCCCGGGCCCAGGACAAACGGCTGACCGCCCTGCAGAGGGGCCAGAAGGTCTCGCCCCAGAGCGAGCGGCACTACGAAAGGGTCAAGGCCCAGCTCATCGAGCTGATGGAGGACGTGCACTTCAACAACGCCCGCATCGAGCAGCTGGTCGAGCAGCTCTACGACCTCAACAAGCGCCTGGTCGGCCTCGATGGCAAGCTGATGCGCCTGGCCGAAAAGCAC
>JBHIDD010000202.1:0-5097 GCA_046759925.1 Kiloniellaceae bacterium | reverse complement strand
TGCACCATGAACTGTTGGACCCTGCGCCCCCGGCCGAAAACCAATAGGCCTCGGCCTGCGCCCGGTTGGTTGGGCCACGAGGCTCGTCCCCGCCATAAAACCGGGAAAAACAGGAAAACCGGAAAACCGGAAAACCGGGGACAGTATACCATTTTTTGCTTGGCGGATCCGCGGCCCGAGCCGTGCCCCCCGGTGCGGCCGGGTCCCGCTCGGTCGGTGCCTCCAGCCGGGGGGCCCGAGGGCGCCTCTGGGCGGGCTTAAAAAATAGTATACTGTCCCCGGATTGTACGGATTGCGCCCGGATTGCGATTGCCGGGTCGCGGGCGCGGGATCCCGTGGCCGGGACCGGAGGAAGTCGAGTCCGGTGTCGGTGCTTTGCCGGCGCTCACAGCACCGCCTGGTTGACCACCAGGCGCGCGTCGGGCTTGCCTTCGAGCCCCCGCACCACGTTCTCGGCCGCGGCGATGGCCATGCGGGCGGCACACTCGGCGGTCAGCGAGGCGCAATGGGGGCTCAAGACCACGTTGTCCAATTGCAGCAAGGGGTCGTCCGGCTTGGGCGGCTCATCGACGAAGGTATCCAGGCCCGCGCCGGCGATTTCGCCGCTCCGCAGGGCCCACTGCAGCGCGCCCTCGTCGACCACGCCGCCCCTGGCGGTATTCACGAGGAAAGCGGTCGGCTTCATGGCCGCGAGTTCGGCTCGGCCGATCAAGTTTCGGGTCTCTTCGGTCAAGGGCAGGTGCAGCGTCACGTAGTCCGCGTCGCCAAGTCCGGCTCGCAGCGCCTCGACCCGTCGCAACCCGGCGTTTGCCACGGCCTGGCGGGGGATGTAGGGATCGTAGACAAGCACCTCCATGTCGAAGCCGCGGCAGCGCCTCGCGACCTCGCGCCCGATTCGTCCCAGACCGAGTATCAAAGCCTTCTTGCGCCAGAGCTCCGCCGTGGCCCAGGTCTCGCGGATGTCGAAGTGGCCGGCCCGCACCGCACGGTCGTACCCGAGGCCGCGCCTGGCCAAGGTCAACATCATGTAAAGCGCGTGTTCGGCGACCGTGACGGCGTTCACGTCGCCGATCACGGTCAAGGGAATCCGCCTGCGGGTGAGCGCAGCCACGTCCACATTGTCGTATCCCACGCCGTGGCGCGACACGATGCGCAGCTTTCGCGCCGCCTCGATCGCCTCCGCCCCGAGCCGGGCCGTGCGAACGATGATGGCGTCGGCGTCCTTGACCTTCGCTTTCAGGTGATCGCCGGCAAGATCGGTCACGACCTCGTAGGCGAGGTCGGCTTCGCGCCGCAAGACATTGAGGCCCGCCTCGTGGATCGGTTGGATGATCAGCACTTTTTTCATGGCCGCAAACTCCGATCGCTGAGCCGGCGCGGCAAAAGCGTTGTGCGGACTTCGGCGGGCGCGGCCATGCCCCTTCGGCCCGCGCCCGGTTCGCCGGCGCGCCTGGATCTCACGGGCCGCCCCGGGCCGGCGCGCCGGCCCCGGAAAACAGCTCCGGGCGCAGCATCCGGCAAAGCGGGATGGAAAGAAAGACCACGCCGCCGATGACCGCGACGGTCGCCTCGATACCGATCGCGTCGCCGAGCAGTCCGTAGCCGAGCGGGGCGGCGATGCCGCAGGAAGATCCCAGGGTATAGACGAGGCCGAAGGCGCGCGACTGTCGGTCCGGTTCGATCAGGTCGCCGATCGTTCCGTACAGCACCGAAGAGGTGCCGTTGAGCGCGATCCCGATCACCGGCAACAGCGCGAACGCGGCCAAATCCGGCAGCGCCAGGGCGACGAGTATGCCCGCTCCAGTGGCCAGTTCGGTGAGCACGACGGTGCGGATCACCCCGAGTCTTTCCGCCAGGAAGCCGCAAGCGAGCTTGCCGAGCATTCCTCCGAGGAAGACCATCGGCACGGCGAGTGGGGCCAAACCTTCGGACACGCCCTTGCCGATCATGAGAAAGGCGATGAAGGTCAGCAAGCCGCTGCGGGTGCTGCTGTCGATGACGGCGATCCCGCAGAGCGCCGCAAATCCGTTCCGGCTACGAATCCCCCAGTGGGTCGCGGGATGAACGGGGTCCCCGACCGGCGCCGGGCGGTTGCCGGCGTCGAACCTTCGCAGCAAGACCCATATCGAAGCGGCGGCGGCCACGGCCAGGACGCCGTACAAGAGGACGGGGCCCCGCCAGGCGACCCCGGCGGCGATCGCGAGGCCGGTCGCGCCGGCAAAGGCGAGCTTCCCGGCATCGCCGGCAAAATTGTACACGCCAAGCGCCGCGCGCCGGCCGCCTTCCGGGTATGCGTTGCTGACGATGGACGAGCAGAGCGGGTGCTGGAACGCCCCGCCGAGCCCGGCGAGAAACAGAAACACAAGCAGGAAAAGGAAGCCGCCTGAGAGACCGAAGCCCAAGAAAGCGAGTCCCGCGATCGCGGTGCCGAGCCCAAGCAGGGTTCGCTCACCGAGCCGTTCGCCAAGCATGCCCGCCGGGAGTTGGAAGACCGCGAAGGCGGTTGCTTGCACGGAGCGCACCAAGCCGACCTGGGCGAACGACAGGTTGAAGCTCTGCGCCAGGACGGGCAGGAGGACGTAGAGCAGGTCCGCGAGTCCGTCGTGCAAAGCGTGCGTCGCGCAGCAGGTGCCGAGTATCCGCCTGGCGCTTCGTTTTTCGCTGTTCATGATCCCGTTTCGAGTGCCCCCGCGACCGGCCCCGGTGGTCTGCTGGCAGGTCGGGCCGTACCTCCTTCAAAATGCCGATGATCCTCCGCTGCGGCGGATTGCGCGCCTCCGCTACGATCGGCGGTTCGTGGTCCTAAGGTTCAGCGCCGGGGCGCGCCGCGGCGGCAACGGCGTCGTTGCACGCAGACCCTAAGCGGACGGAATGTCGATCCGGCGCGGCTCGGATGCCTCGGCAAAGTCGACGTCCGCGGCATTTTCGAGGATTTTTCGAGCGCCCGCAATGTGCCGGCGCATCAGCATCTCCGCGAGATCCGGGTCGCGCCCCCGGATGGCCTTGACAATCTGTACATGTTCCTCGAAGGCCCGGAGCGACCGGCCCGGAAAGGCGTTGGTTCGATATCGGCACAGCCGGATCAAGGAATACAGATCGCCGCACAACAGTTGGATCAGGCGGTCGTTCATGCTGCCGATCACGACCCTGTAGTGAAAGTCCAGGTCGCCCCGCTCTTGGTGATAGGCCTCGCCCGCTCGCAGCACTTCGCTGCTTCCGTGCCGCTCGAGGATCCGATCGAGGTCGCCGATCTCATGGTGCGGCATCGATTGGGCCGCCAGGCGGCAGGCCATCCCTTCCAGCGCCTCGCGAACGAAATACACGTGAATCGCCCCTTCGCGCGTGAGCGTGACGACCCGCGTGCCGGAATGTGGAACCCGCTCGACCAGATGCCGCCCTTCCAGACGCCGAAGCGCTTCGCGCAACGGCCCGCGGCTTATCCCGTAGCGGCTGGCCAGCGCAGCCTCGCCGAGCTTGCTCCCGAGCGCGATTTCGCCGGTGACGATCGCCGACTCGAGCACGCGGAAGATTCGATCCGACAAGGTCTGGCCTTCGGGGTCTGGCGTGGGTTCGATCACTGCGTTTCGCGCCGCGGGCATGGACTCCCCTATTGTCGACAATTCAGCCTTTATATGCCGGGTCATACGAACGCACGCGCCGTACGGCGGCATTTGCTGGCTAAAATTTACTGTTGCGTATGGCAAGTTAACGCCGGCCGGTTGACTCGGGCAAGGGCGAATGTGAATATACTGCGCGGACAGATTGTAAACAATTTCGCGTTTCGGGACGGCTGCCGGGGGCCTGCCGGCTGGGCTGGGCAAGAGACGACACACCACTCGAATCCGGTGCCGTTGCGGCGCGCGGGAAGTGGCGTGAGAAACGCAGAAGCCGCGGGACATCGCCTGCGGATTTGGCTACGCTATCAGGCACAACGGCAAACAAGACATCAGGGAGGATGCCATGAACAGGCTTTTCAGGTTCGATCGCCGTGCATTGGTCGTCGCCGGCACCGCCGCGGCCATCGGTTTGGTGCTGCCGTCGGCGCTCGGCTGGGCGCAAGAGAAGTTTCCGTCGAAGACGATCGAGGTGATCAGCCACGCTTCGCCCGGCGGCGGGACCGACACGACGGCGCGGATGATGATGATCCGGGCGCGCCGGTATCTCAAAAAAGAAGCCGGTGATAATGCCGGCGACGTAGACATGGTGGTCACTTACCAGCGTGGTGGCGGGGCGGCCAAGGCGCACCGATACTTCAAGGCCCAGCCGGCCGACGGCTACACCATCATGGCGCTGACCCAGACTCACCTTTACACCATTGCGCGCGGCAACTCGCCGATAACGATCGACGACATCGTCGGCGTTGCCCGGGCGATGGACGACCCGACCTTCATCGTCGTGCACAAGGACAGCCCGTATAAGACGCTCGAGGAACTGATTGAGGCGTCGAAGAAGAAGCCCTTGAACTGGGGCGTCGCTCAGATCGGCTCCACCGAGCATATTGGCCTTGCCCGCTTCGCCACGGCGGTTGGCCCGGATTTTAAGTTCAAGGCCGTGACCTTCGGCAGCGGCGGCAAGTCGATGGCCGCGCTCATGTCCGGGGCCATCGACGCCACTTTGCCGAACGTCAGCGAGTCGCTCGAGCAGGTTGCGGACGGTTCCGTGCGGCCGCTCGTCGTGCTGCAAGAGAAGCGATTGGCGGACTACCCCGACATCCCGTCGAGCTACGAGAAGGGCTACCCGATCAGGGTGACGACGACCCGCGGCTACGGCGTGAGGAAGGGCACGCCGCCCGAGCGGATCAAGATCCTGGAGAAGGCCCTGGTCAAGGCCATGAAGCACAAGCTCTTCGCAACCTACCTCCGGAGCTCGGGCCTTAATCCGGACGAGAGCGTCGCCGGATCC
This sequence comes from Kiloniellaceae bacterium, assembly GCA_046759925.1. Lineage (GTDB taxonomy): Bacteria > Pseudomonadota > Alphaproteobacteria > Kiloniellales > J153 > JBHIDD01. Next base: position 195 of record JBHIDD010000202.1, on the reverse strand, counting down.
GCGGTCTGGGACAATCATCTCAAGGAGGAGTACAAGATCGCGGACGAGGCGATAAACCAGCTTGGTCTCGGGAAGAAGTAAGAGATCCGCATCGAAGACCTTGAACGGCATGGACAAGAAGAATCCGACCAAGGCGAGGGAGGGTGCCGGGCGCCCGGCCCCCGCTCTCCGTCATAAGACCGACCTAGTGCTCGC
>JBHIDD010000201.1:0-5129 GCA_046759925.1 Kiloniellaceae bacterium | reverse complement strand
CTCGGGCTCGACCATCATATTGTCGAGCTTGAAATCGTTGTGCAGCAGCGCGGTGGCCTGCGCGGTCGGCAGGTTCCGCTCAAGCCACGCAGCGATTTCGTCGACCCGCGGCAGGTCTCTGTCCTTTGCCGCGTGCCAGCGTTTGGCCCATCCTTGGAGCTGGCGCTCGACGAATCCCTCCGGTCGCCCCAGATCGCCCAAGTCCGCCGCCTCCGGATCGGCCGCGTGGAGCCGGGCGAGGACGTCCACGATCATCTCCCCGATCCGCCGATTGAGCGCCGGGTTGCCTTCGAATCGCGCGGGCAGGTCCCGGCGGATGACGATCCCGTGGCGGCGTTCCATGACGTGGAAATCGGCACCGATAATGGTGGGGTCGTCGCACAAGAGGTAACTCCTCGGGGCCAGCGGAAACACCCGCCACAGGTTCGCCAGAACCCGGTGTTCGCGCTTCATGTCGTGCGACGTCGGCGCCACCGGCCCGAGCGGCGGCCGGCGCAGCACGTACTCGGCCTCCCGGAAGCGCAGGAGGTAGGTCAGATTGGCGTGACCGCCGCCGAACTGGCGCATCCGCAGGGGTCCCGCGGCGTTGGGCAGGCGGTCCCGCAGAAACGGATCGAGCCGGGCGAGATCCAGCCGTTCGTCGGCCCGGACGTCGATCAGCTCGGGATCGTCCGGCATCACGGCGGTCCCTCGGGCGGCCTCAAAGCGGCCCACCGCCGACCCGGGTGCGGGTCATCCGGAAAAATCGATGGACTCACGGCGGGGTCTCCCCGGCTCGGAGCAAGGCCCGTACAATACCCAGGCAGAGACGATGAGGCAGCAACCACGTGCAGGCTTTGCGCGCACGACAGGGGCGGCCTCGAGGCATGACGTCAGCGGCCTTCAGTCTCCCCGCGCCGATCTGTAAACTCCATCTGCGCGACCAAGGTCCGGGGCAATCGACCGCCCACGGCTCGAAGCTGACCGCAGGCACGACGCTGTAGAGGTGCCCATGGAATTCGCCTATTCGCCGAAGGTCGAGGACTACCGCGCGCGGCTCCTCGGCTTCATGGACGAGGTCGTCTACCCCAGCGAGCGGGCTTTTTTCGAACAGCTCGAGGCGAACGCCGACCGCTGGGCCGTGCCGCCGGTCATGGAAGAGATGAAGGCCAGGGCGCGGCAGGCCGGGCTTTGGAACCTCTTTATGCCGGACGAGACATACGGCGCGGGCTTGACCAATCTGGAATACGCGCCGCTCTGCGAGATCATGGGGCGCTCGCCGATTGCGCCCGAGGCCTTCAACTGCGCCGCCCCCGACACCGGCAACATGGAGGTCCTGGCACGCTACGGCACCGAGGCGCAGAGGCGGCAGTGGCTGATACCGCTGCTCGAGGGGAAAATCCGTTCCGCCTTCGCCATGACCGAACCGGAGGTCGCGTCCTCGGACGCCACCAACATCCAGGCCCGGATCGAACGCGACGGTGACGCCTATGTGATCAACGGACGCAAGTGGTGGATCTCGGGGGCCGGCGACACACGCTGCAAGATCTTCATATTCATGGGCAGGACCAACCCGGATGCGCCGCGACACCGGCAGCAGTCCATGATCCTGGTGCCGCGCGATGCGCCCGGCGTGCGCCTGATTCGACCGCTCGCCGTGTTCGGCTACGACCACGCGCCCCACGGCCATTTCGAAATCGACTTCAAGGACGTGCGGGTGCCGGCCGCCAACCTGCTATTGGGTGAAGGACGCGGCTTCGAAATCGCGCAGGGCCGTCTCGGCCCCGGCCGGATTCACCACTGCATGCGTTTGATCGGCGTCGCCGAGCGCTCGCTCGAGGCCATGTGCGCCCGGGCCAGGTCGCGCGTGGCCTTCGGCAAACCCCTCGCCGAGCAAGGGGTCGTCATGGACGCGATCGCCCGGTCGCGCATCGAGATCGAGCAGGCCCGGCTGCTTACCCTCAAGGCGGCGTACATGATCGACACGGTCGGCAGCAAGGCGGCCCGGTCGGAAATTGCCATGCTCAAGGCGGCGGCGCCGAACATGGCGCTCGACGTCATCGACCGGGCGATCCAGATCCACGGCGGCGGCGGGGTGGGCGGGGACTTCGGCCTGGCATACGCCTGGGCGCAGTCCCGCGCGCTGCGTCTGGCCGACGGGCCCGACGAGGTTCACCGCATCACGGTCGCCAAGCTCGAGTTGCGCAGGCCGACGCCGCGCTGGCTCTATCCCGGCCACCGTGACGGTGGCGAAAATCCGCGATGACCGCGGCGTCGCCGGCGGTGTCGTCGCAGGAAGCGCCGCGACCTCGCGGGGACTTACGCGGCCCCACTGGGGCCACGGTTCCCCGCAAGCCTGACCCAAAAGACCCGAAAAGACGATCACACGTACCACCCTGCTATGAGAGAGGGGACTAAGGTTCCCTGAGTTGAATATTGTCGCCCTCGAGGCGCACCTCGTAGGTCGGGACAGGATCCTCGCCGGGCCCTTCCAGGGGCTCGCCGGACTTGACATCGAACACGGTGGCATGCCAGGGGCACATCACAGTCTCGCCTTCGAGGGCGCCTTCCACCAGGGGACCGCCCACATGGGTGCACTTGTTGCCGAAGGCAAAGAAGGTGCCCTCGACGTTGGCAATGACGACCTCTTTGCCGGCGAGATCAACCAGTTTCATCGTGCCTGGGGCAATTTCCGAAGCTTTGGCCACGGTCTGGAAATCCGCCATTGTGACCTCCTCATTTGGATAAAGCGATCCGCCTCAGATGGCCCGATCCGCGCCGCGATCATAGCCAGAACCGGCCTGGCCGGCCAGCACTCGGCGGTCTTGCCCCAATTCGGCGCAAATTTCGAAAACATGACGGTTTTTAAAGGAGACGCGGACGTAGGACGAAGCCCGCCGCGGCGTTGCGGGCGGCTGAGAGGACCGGGTCGCAGGGTTCGGTTCAGAGGATCGACGGCGGATCCCCCGTTCGCCGGGCCCGCCGCTGGTCCTGACGAACCCAACGGCGGGTCACACTGACCACTGGGACCAATAGAAATTGTTCATGACGACAACGGCGTAGACGCCGGTCACCAGACCCGCGACCCGGATCATTCTTTTCGACGGAAGCCACAGGATATACCAGGCCAGCAGGAGGTGAAACGCCATCTTGGGCAACGCCCACCAGCTTCCGATCTGCGCCTGTACCAACTGGACGATCGGGTTCCCCTCAAAGTGGCCCGCAGCAAGCGCCGCATTGGTCGAGACGACATCCAGGCTGCCCAGAACGACGAATAGCGCGGCGAGGATACGCCCGGTTATCCTTAGCTTCGCGTTGCTGCGGGCCTTGGCGGCTTTACTTCTCAATCGATGCAGCAACTTTATGCCTCCCTATTATTTAAAACCGTTGTTTAGGACCATAATACATTGATTGACCGCAAAAATCCGGCAAAAAAGCTGGGGCGAGAACCCACCCAGTCACCGCGCAACTTCAAAGGCCCGCGCCCCGAGCGTCGGCCCCGCACAAAAGGCACTATTTCCCAGAGCTATTCAAGCCAAACAGCCGCCGCGCGGTCTCGTAGGCCACCTTCGGCGCCGTGGCGGGACGAAGCTATGGCAAAAGTCCGCGGCGCACGACCGCAATGGCTTGGTTGTATGTTCGCCCGCTGTCGGTGCCGATCATGAACCGGTCGGGGAAATCCTCGATGAGCCTGAGCCGGTCCGGGTCCGGCCCCCTCGAGCCGAAGATTTCCCGAGACGCCAGGTTCGGTCTGGTGACGGGCGGATAGCGGTCGGAAAGTGCGCAGAACAGATTCGGATGCCGCGGACCTTCTGGGTCGTCCGTGGAGGTCACGGCAACGTGACCCGAGGTGACTGGCCCGCGCCGAGCCGCGCGGCCAGATGGTGGGGTGCCGCGCCTTTCTTTCACGGCGCCATCACATTCAATGAGAGTCCCATGCCTAAGACCGTCGCAGCCATCGCCGCCTCGGCCCTACTCGCGATCACCATACCGGCCCTGGCAGGCGGAACCCCCGGGGCCAGTCCCGGCGCGACCGCGGAACCTTACCGCGCCGACATCGAGGGATGCGATATCTACGCGCGGGCGCAAATCGATCACGACGCCCGCATCGAAAGAGATATGGGCGCCGCTTTCGACAGCTCGGATGCCGGCTTAGGCCTGACCGCCCTGCGCGGGCGGATGCGCACCTTCGAGCAGAGCCATCGCCGCCCCAGGCTATTCATCGACTGCATGAAGGCCAAGGGCCACGTCGGCAGCCAGCCGGGCTGATGCGGCGCCGGAATGGCTTACGCGGGAGGAAGCCGTATGATGAAATCTGCCGTCATGGCCGGCCTCGCGCTCGTTCTCCTGAGCGGCACGCCGGCCGAAGCGGCCCGCAAGTCCTGCGCGGCGACGGTGGCCGAGCGCCTGGACCGCCTGAACGTGGACCGCGCGGACGTCCGTGGCGTCTATTACGATGTGCAACGCCGCACAAGCGGCGACAACGAACGGGTGGTTGGTGTCTTGGCCTGGGTCCGCCTGCGGTCCTGCCGGGGCTACCTGGTCATCGACATGTCCCGGCATTGTACCGTCCGCCAGGTCTATGGGCGCGGCGCGTGCGACCTCGGCGGGGCCGTCGAGACCTGGTAGAGCGGCCGCCCGGGCGATGCACGCGCGAACTGGAATCGCTCGAGGGGGGAACCGACAATGCCGATCACGAACCCGACCGAAGAGGATCGCAGGTTCATGGAACTCGCCTATGCGGAGGCCAAGGCCGGGTTCGACGAGGGCGGCCTGCCCATCGGCGCGGTGATGGTCGAGCACGGCAAGGTGGTCGCCGCGGGCCGTAACCGGCGGGTGCAGGAGGGCGACCCCACCGCCCACGGCGAGATGGACTGCCTGCGCCGCGCGGGCCGCCGGCCGCACTACCGGGCGGTGACGCTCTACACGAGCTTGAGCCCCTGCATGATGTGCGCGGGGACCATCGTGCAGTTCGGCATCCCCCGGGTGGTCGTCGGGGAGGACAGGAATTTCCGGGGCAACATCGCGTTTCTCTCCGGCCGGGGCGTCGAGGTGGCGCTCTTGCAGGATCCGAGGTGCGTCGAGCTGATGGGCCGGTTCATTCGCGAACATCCCGAAATCTGGAACGAAGACATCGTGGCGTGATACCC
>JBHIDD010000200.1:0-5190 GCA_046759925.1 Kiloniellaceae bacterium | reverse complement strand
GAAACCATCAACTTGACCGGCCGGGTCGCGCGGGCCTGAATCTGGGCGCGGCGGCCGGCCCACGGGGACCGGCCGCCGTTGCGGCCCGAGGCGGCCCACGGGGACCGGCCGCCGTTGCGGCCCGGGGCGGCCCACGGGGACCGGCCGCCGTTGCGACCCGGGGCGGCCCGACCGGGCTCCGCGGCCTCCAGCAGGCCGCCGCCGAGACTGCCCTGGCCAGGTGCGGGGCGGCCGCGAGGCCGGTATCGCCGCCGCCCGCGACCCCGGGCGGCCCAGGGCGGCCCAGGGCGGCCCAGGGCGGCTAGGACGGGGCGGGGCTCGTCATAACCCTTTGTGGCACGAAGCCGTCGCCCACCGGCCAGCTGTGCCGGCCGGCCGGCGCCGCCCGTCGCGCCGGCGGCTCCTCCGAAATATATCTTGACATAAACATATCGTTATATCTTTATTAAACCTTTCCGTGGCGTCCTGCGCCGGTGGGGCGAAGGAGGACGTTGGTCATGGAGACCTTGTTGTCCGCCTTGAAGGCCGTGGCGGAGCCGACCCGGCTTCGGCTCCTCGTGCTTTGCGCCCACAGCGACCTGACCGTCTCCGAGTTGACCCAGATCCTGGGGCAGAGCCAGCCGCGGGTCTCCCGCCACCTGAAGCTGCTCTGCGAGGCCGGCCTGCTCGACCGCCGCCGCGAGGGCAGCTGGGCCTACTTTCACCTGGCCCAGCGCGCCACCGGGGCGGAGCTGGCCAGAATCCTGGTCGATTCGGTCCCGGACGACGATCCGATCGTCGCGCTCGACCTCGGGCGGCTGGAGCAGGCGATGCGCGCCCGGGCCGCGCGCGCGGCCGCGTATTTCCGGCGCAACGCGGCGCAGTGGGACGAGATCCGCTCGCTCTATGTGGATGAGGACGAGATCGAGCGCCGGCTGCTCGAACTCCTGCCCGCGGGCGAGGTGCAGGACCTCATTGACATCGGTACAGGCACCGGGCGCATCGTCGAAATCTTCGGCCCGCGCGTGCGGCGCGCGCTCGGCATCGATCTGTCCCAGGAAATGCTGCTGATCGCCCGGTCCAAGCTCGAACGGGCGAAACTCCGCAACTGCCAGGTCCAGAAGGGCGACATGTACCAGTTGCCGCTGGCCGGCCAATCCTTTGACGCGGCGGTCATCCACCAGGTGCTGCATTTCGCCGAGGTCCCGGCGGATGCGATCGCCGAGGCCGCGCGCGTGCTGCGCCCCGGGGGCCGGCTGGTCGTCGTCGACTTCGCGGCGCACAGCCTCGACTACCTCCGGAGCGAACACGCCCACCGTTGGCTCGGCTTTCGGGAACCGGAGGTGACCAAATGGTTCCGGGCCGCCGGCCTGCGGCCGGACAGCCCGATCCGCCTGTCCGGCGATCCGCTGAGCGTGTTGATCTGGTCCGCCACGCGGCCGGGTCGGGCACGGCCGGTATCCGGGGCTTGAAGACCGGAGGGGCCGGCGATGATGCGACCGACAGCCGGGTTCGGACGAATCGAGCAAAGGCTGGAGGCGCCGGCAACGGCTATCGCGATCTCCTTCGAGTTTTTTCCGCCCAAGACCCCGGAGATGGAGCGCCGGCTCTGGACGGCCATCAAGCGGCTCGAACCGCTCTCGCCCCGCTTCGTCTCGGTCACCTACGGCGCCGACGGCAGCACGCGCGAGCGCACCCATGCCACCGTCGAGCGGATTTTGACCCAGACGGCCTTGGTGCCGGCGGCGCACCTGACCTGCGTCGACGCGAGGCGCGACGAGATCGACCGGATCGCGCGGGCCTACCGGGATCTTGGGGTCCGGCACATCGTCGCGCTGCGCGGCGATCCGCCAGGAGGTGCCGAGCGCTATGAGCCGCATCCCGGCGGCTACCCCCATGCCGCCGATCTGGTGGCCGGGTTGAAGCGGGTCGCCGATTTCGAGATCAGCGTCGCGGCCTTTCCGGAGGTCCATCCCGAGGCGCAAAGCGCCGAGGCCGACCTGGACAACCTCAAGCGCAAGCTGGATGCCGGGGCCTGCCGGGCGATCACCCAGTTCTTCTTCGATCCCACGATTTACCTGCGCTTCGTGGACAAGGCGCGCGGTGCCGGGATCACCGCGCCGATCGTGCCCGGGATCCTGCCGATCACCAACTTCGCGCGGGTCGCCGGCTTCGCGCGCAAATGCGGCGCCGCGCTGCCGGACTGGCTGGGCGCGCGCTTCGAGGACCTGGACGACGATGCCGACGCGCGCAACCTGGTCGCCGCGGCCACGGCGGCGGAGCTCTGCCGCTTCCTTCAGGCCTACGGGGTCGACGAGTTCCATTTCTACACGCTGAACCGGGCCGAGCTGACCGCGGCGATTTGCCGGATGCTGTACGCGCCGGCCGCGCACTGGGCCGCGCCGCGCGTGGTCAGGGCCGGGCTCGAGGCGCGGTCCTGACATGAGCCGCTTGCTCGAAGCGCTCTGCGACCGGGTGCTGCTCTGCGACGGCGCCATGGGGACCCGCGTCCAGGCGCTCGACCTCGACCCGGAGAAGGACTTTTGGGGCCACGAGAATTGCACCGAGATTCTGAACCTGTCGCGCCCGGATCTGGTGGTCGAGATCCACAAGGGCTACTTCGCCGCCGGAGCCGATATGGTGGAGACCAACAGCTTCGGCGGCTCGCCCGTCACGCTCGGCGAGTTCGGGCTTGCCGACAAAGCCTTCGAGATCAACAAGCGGGCCGTGGAACTGGCCCGGGAGGCGGCCGCGGCCTTCAAAGGCGACGGGCGCGAACGCTTCGTGCTCGGCTCCGTCGGCCCGGGCACACGGCTGCCCTCGCTCGGCCATATCTCCTACGACGGGATCGAAACGGCGCTCGCCACCCAGTGCGCGGGCCTGATCGACGGCGGGGCCGATGCGATTCTGATCGAAACCTGCCAGGATCCGCTCCAGATCAAGGCGGCGGTCAACGCCGCCAAGGCGGCGGGCGCGGCGGCCGGCAAGAACCGGCTTCCGATCATGGTGCAGGTCACGGTGGAAACCACCGGCACCCTGCTGGTCGGCACCGACATCGCCGCGGCGGCGACCGTGGTCCACGCCCTCGACGTGCCGGTGATCGGCCTCAACTGCGCCACCGGACCGCAGGAGATGGCGCCGCACCTGCAGTGGCTGGCGGAAAACTGGCCGGGCCTCATCTCGGTCCAGCCCAATGCCGGCCTGCCCGAACTGATCGACGGCAGGACCCGCTATCCGCTGGCGCCCGGCGAGCTCGCCAGCTGGCTCGACCGCTACCTGGGCGAGGACGGGATCGCCATCGTCGGCGGCTGCTGCGGGACGACGAACGATCATATCGCGGCGCTCGATGCCATGCTCCGGCGCCGCGCCGGCGCGGACCGGCGGACCGGCGCGCGCCCGAGGCCGGTGGAACGCAAAGCCTTCTGGGTCCCGGGCATCGCCTCGCTCTACGGCCAGGTGCCCTATCGGCAAGAGAACGCCTACCTCTCGATCGGCGAGCGCTGCAACGCCAACGGCAGCCGGCGCTTCCGCCGGCTCCAGGCGGACGGCGACTGGGACGGCTGCGTCGCCATGGCGGTCGAGCAGGTCAAGGAGGGCTCGCACGGCATCGACGTCTGCACCGCCTTCGTCGGTCGCGACGAGGCGGCGGATATGAACGCGGTGGTGAGCCGCATGCGCGGCGCGGTCGACGCGCCGCTGGTCATCGATTCGACCGAATTCGCCGTGCTGGAGGCCGCGATGAAGCTTTGCGGCGGCAAGCCGGTGGTCAATTCCATCAACTTCGAGGACGGCGAGGACCCGGCCGAGCAACGCGTCGGGCTGGCCCGCAAGTTCGGCGCCGCGGTCATCGCGCTCACCATCGACGAATCGGGCATGGCCAAGCGCAGCGAGCACAAGGTGGCGGTGGCCCTGCGGCTCCACGACTTCGCCTGCGTCAGGCACGGCCTGCCGCCGGAGGACCTGATCTTCGACCCGCTGACCTTCACCATCTGCACGGGCAACGAGGACGACCGCAAGCTCGGCCTTTGGACCCTCGAGGCGATCGAGCGCATCGCCAAGGACCTGCCCGACTGCCAGATCATCCTGGGGCTGTCGAACATCTCCTTCGGGCTCAACCCGGCCGCCCGGCACGTGCTCAATTCCGTGTTCCTCGATCACGCGATTCGGCGCGGGCTCACCGGCGCGATCCTGCACATGTCCAAGATCATGCCGCTCCACAAGATCCCCGAGGCGGAGGTCAAGCTCGCCGAGGACCTGATCTTCGACCGCAGGCGGACGGGCTACGACCCGCTGCACGCCTTCATTGCCCTCTTCGAGGGGCGCACGGCCGAGGCCACCGAAAGTCGCGCGCGCGCCGCCGACGTGGAGACCCGGCTGAAGGAGCGCATCATCGACGGCGACCGCCAGGGCCTGGAGGCCGACCTGGACGAGGCGCTTAAGACAATCCCGCCGCTCGACATCATCAACGTCCACCTGCTCGACGGCATGAAGGTCGTGGGTGACCTTTTCGGCGCCGGCAAGATGCAGCTCCCCTTCGTACTGCAGTCCGCCGAGACCATGAAGGCGGCGGTGCGCCACCTCGAGCCGCACATGGAGAAAATCGCCGGCCAGGACAAGGGAACCATCGTGCTCGCCACCGTGAAGGGCGACGTCCACGACATCGGCAAGAACCTGGTCGACATCATCCTTTCCAACAACGGCTACAAGGTGGTCAACTTGGGGATCAAGCAGCCGATCGAGAACATCCTGGCCGCAGCGCGGGAGCACCGGGCGCAGGCCGTCGGCATGAGCGGACTCCTGGTCAAGTCGACCTCGGTCATGCGCGAGAACCTGGAGCGCATGAGCAAGGAGGCGGTCGAGCTGCCGGTGATGCTGGGCGGTGCGGCGCTCACGCGCGACTACGTGGAGGGCGACTGCGTCAAGGCCTATGCCTGCGGGCGCGTCGCCTATGCGCGCGACGCCTTCGACGGCTTGGGGCTGATGGGCAAGGTGATGGGCGGCCGCTTCGACGCGCACCTCTCGGAGCGCCGCTCGGTACACGCGGCCAAGCCCAGGAACACCAAGCGGGTCCTGGGCCGCGCCGCGCGGGCCGACCGGCGGCCGATCGATCTCGAGGAGTCGAGGGCGCGGCGTGAGGATCTGGCCGCCGGCGTCGAGGTGCCGGAGCCGCCCGTCTGGGGCCCGCGGGTGATCGCCCGGGTGCCGCTCGAC
>JBHIDD010000199.1:0-5239 GCA_046759925.1 Kiloniellaceae bacterium | reverse complement strand
GTTAAGGGACACTTCAAGCAACGAGCGACGCCGCTGGCGCCAAAAAGCGCCCGGCCCTCGGTGGGGCAAATCGGCACCGCCGGGTTCGTTGCGGCGCTTGCCCGATGTCGCCTTGATCGCGCTTCGCGCCGCGCCTGCCCGGACGGACCGATTTGCTCCCATGAAACGGCTCAATATTATCGACTATTGGTATTAAGCCGCGACCTTTCGTAGCGCGCAGGGAGCCCGCCACCAGGAGAGCCCAGGCCATGGCCGTCGAGAGGACGTTTTCGATCATCAAGCCGGACGCCACGCGGCGCAACGTCACCGGGAAGATCATCACCCGCCTCGAGGAAGCCGGTTTGCGCGTCGTGGCGCAGAAGCGCATCCGCATGACCCGCGCCCAGGCCGAGGGCTTCTATGCCGTGCACAAGGGCCGCCCGTTCTACGACGGCCTCTGCGACTTCATGAGCTCCGGTCCGGTGGTGGTGCAGGTCCTCGAGGGCGAGAACGCCATCGAGAAGAACCGCGAGGTGATGGGCGCCACCGACCCGGCCGAAGCCGCGCCGGGCACGATTCGGGCCGAGTTCGCCGAATCGATCGAGGCCAACTCGGTGCACGGCTCGGATTCGGCCGAGACCGCGGCGATGGAGATTCCGTTCTTCTTCTCGGAGCACGAAATCGTCGGCTGAGGCCGCTGCCCGGCTGCGGCGGCGCCGAAGCCCGTCCCGCGGTCCGGGACGAGGTTCGACGCGAAGAAAAAGGCGGGACCGCATGCGCGCCCGCCGGCTTTTCCGGGGCCCCGGGCGCCCTAAGTCAGGAACAGGGCCATGAGGACAAGGGCGAGCGCGATGGCCGCCACGCAGAACGCGATCAGCTTCACGAAGCCGTGCCAGGTCTTCCGGCGCGCCTCGAGGATCTCGTCGTCGGCCATGTCGCTCCCCTTCGCTTCGCCGCGGCGTGGGCATCCACGCGGTCACTGTCATATCCGAAGGCCCCGCGTCTTGGCAAGCCCGCGCGGGCACGGGGCGTTCGGCCGGGAAATTCCGGATCTTTTTAGGAAGGCGTCAAGGCACCGGGTTGAACAGCCGGGGGGTCGGCCCGGGGCCGCCCTGATCGACCTCGGCCACGGCTCCGGCCGCTTTCACCCGGCCCTCGGCCAGGAGCCGCAGGCAGTGCGGGTAGAGTTTGTGTTCGGCCTCGAGCACGCGCGCCGCGAGCGATTCCGGCGTGTCGCCGCGCAGGACCGGCACCGCCGCCTGGCCGATGATCGGGCCGGCATCGACGTCGCGACGCACGAAGTGTACCGTGCAGCCGTGCAGCTTGACCCCGGCGGCCAGCGCCCGGGCATGGGTATTGAGGCCGCGAAAGGCCGGCAGGAGCGCAGGGTGAATGTTGATCAGCCGGTCGGCCCAGCGGGCGATGAAGCCGTCGGTGACGATCCGCATGAAGCCGGCCATGCAGACCAGTTCCACCCCGGCCCGCTCCAGGGCCGCGGTCATGGCCGCATCGAAGGCCTCGCGCCCGGCAAAGTCCCGGTGCGAGATGACCTCGGCGGGAACCCCGGCCTGTTTGGCGCGGATCAGGCCGAACGCCCCGGCTTCGTTGGAAATGACCAGGACGATTTGTGCCGGATAGGCAGGATCGGCAGAGGCATCGAGCAGGGCCTGGAGGTTGCTTCCCCGGCCGGAAATCAGCACCCCGACTTTCCTGCGGGTCACGGCGGCCAGGTCTCCTCCAGGCAAGAGATCCGCACCGCCGGCGCGCCCTGCGGCCGCCTTGCGATCCGGCCGATTCGGTGGACCGTCTCGCCGTGTTCCGTGAGCAGCTCGGTGATCGCCGCGACGCGCTCGGGCGCGACCACGGCCGCCATGCCGATGCCGCAGTTGAAGGTCCGGATCATCTCCCGGGGCGGCACGGCGCCCGCGCGGGCCAGCCAAGCGAAGACCCCGGGCAGGGGCCAGGTGATGCCGTCGATCACCGCCAAGGCGCCCGCCGGCAGCACGCGGGGCAGGTTTTCCATGAGCCCCCCGCCCGTGATGTGCGCCAGCGCCTTGAGCCCGCCGGCGCGCACCGCGGCCAGGCAGCTCGTGACGTAGATGCGCGTCGGCTCGAGCAGCGCCTCTGCCAGGGTCCGGTCCGGGTCGAAGGGCGCCGGTCCGGCGAGATCGAGGCCGAGCTCTCCGACCACTTGGCGCACCAGGGAGAAACCGTTGGAATGCAGGCCGTTCGAGGCGAGGCCCAGAACCAGGTCGCCCTCCGCCACCGCCTCACCGGTGAGCGCCTCCCCGCGCTCCAGCGCGCCGACCGCGAAACCCGCGAGGTCGTAATCTCCCGCCGCGTAGAGGCCCGGCAGCTCCGCCGTCTCGCCGCCGATGAGCGCGCAGCCGGCCTCGGCGCAGCCCGCGGCGATGCCCGCGACGATCTCGCGCGCCGCCGCCATCTCCAGCTTCCCGGTCGCGAAGTAATCCAGGAACAGCAGCGGTTCCGCGCCTTGGACCACCACGTCGTTGACGCACATGGCGACCAGGTCGATGCCGACCGTATCATGCTTGTCCGCGGCGATCGCCAGTTTGAGCTTGGTGCCCACGCCGTCGGTCGCCGCGACCAGGATCGGGTCGCGGTATCCGGCCGCCTTGAGGTCGAAGAACGCGCCGAAGCCGCCCAGACCGGCCCCGGCCCCGGGCCGGGCGGTGTCTTGCGCCAGCGGTTTGATCGCTTCGACGAGCTTCTTGCCGGCGTCGATATCCACCCCGGCGTGCTTGTAGGTCCGGTGCTTGCGCCTTGTTATGGCGTCCTCCCGCGACTTGGAGTATTAAGGCGGCACGAAGGGCGCTCCGGGTGACAGCCTCCGGGGCCGTGCGGCGAAAATACTCAATCCGGGACGGTTTGTAATGCGGATTCGCCGGCTTTCAGGCGCGCTGATCGCGGGGTTGCTTCTGATCGGCCCGCGTCCGCTTGCCGCCGCCTCCGACGTCTTCACGGTCAGGGGCATCGAAGTGGATGTCACCGCCGAGACGGCGGCCGCCGCGCGCGAGGCGGCGCTGGCCCAGGGCCACGTCCTGGCGTTGCAAAAACTGCTGACCCGCATCTTGCCGCGCGACGAGCTCGCGCGGGTGCGGCGGCTGGAGGCCGACGAGATCGTCCAGTTCGTGCAGGATTTCGAGGTGGCGGAGGAGCGCCGGTCGGACGTGCGTTACCTGGCCAGCCTGACCTTTCGATTCAAGCCGGAGCCGCTGCGCCAACTGTTGCGCGCGGACGGCTTGCTCTATGCCGAGACGCGGAGCAAGCCGGTCCTGGTCTTGCCCGTGTTCGGCATCGCCGGCCAAGCCAAGCTCTGGGGGGAGACCAACCCCTGGTGGCAAGCCTGGGCCATGCGGCGGCCCGGGGACTGGCTGGTGCCGCTGCGCATGCCGCTCGGCGACCTCGGCGATATTTCCACGATCGACGCCGAGCAGACGCTTTCCGGCGATACCGAGCGGCTTTCCAAGCTCGCCCGGCGCTATGGGGCCGAGGACGTTATTATCACCCAGGCGGTGCTCCTCGGCGATCCCGAGGCCGGGCAGGCGAGCCTCCAGATCGGCACCAGCCGCTTGGGTGTGCAGGAGCGGCAAACCATCATCGAGAACCACCATCAGCAAGCAGGCGAGAGTCTGGCGGCGCTGTTCTCGCGCGCCGCCGAGGCCGTGGACCGGGAGGTGCAGGAGTCCTGGAAGCAGAGCAATCTGCTGCGCGCCGGGTCGGAACGTAAGCTCAGCGCGACGGTGCCGGTCGGCCGGCTTGCGGACTGGCTCGAAGTCAAGCGCCGGCTCGAAGCCGTGGCCCCGGTCGTGCGAAGCGAGGTCACCGGCCTGTCGCGCAGCAGGACCGAGGTCGACATAACCTTTGTCGGCGACGAGCAGCAGCTCGTTCTGGCAATGGCGCAGAGCGACCTCACCCTGTCGCTGAACCCGGCGGTCGGTTGGGAGATCCGTTTGAGCGGCGCGCAAGGGGAGACGGACGCGGCATCCGGCCTGGCCCCGATCCCCGATGCTCCGTCCGCCGCTGCGGCCGGCGCCGGCCGGCAAGCCCCTTCGCCGGACGGCGTGACAACTGCTCCGGCGGAGACGACGCCGGTGGTTGAGTGAACGCCCGGGCCCCGCTCGCCCTGCTGCCGAACGTCATCACCCTGGCGCGCCTGCTGGCGGTGCCGGTCACGGTGTACCTCATTCTACTCGACCAGTACGGACCGGCCTTCTGGCTGTTCATCGCGGCCGGCGTGTCGGATGCGGTGGACGGCTTCCTGGCCAAGCGCCTCGACGTGGTCAGCGAGGTCGGGGCCTATCTCGATCCGCTGGCGGACAAGGCCCTTCTGGTCGGCGTCTACATCACGCTGGGCCACATGGGTCACGTCGCCACCTGGCTGGTCTTCCTCGTCGTGTTCCGCGATCTGTTGATCATCGGCGGCGCGCTCCTGTTCCAGACGCTGACCCACTCCCTCAAGATGGACCCCTTGTACATCAGCAAGGTGAACACGGCCGCCCAGATCACCCTGGCGGCCGTCGTGCTGGGCGAACTCGGTGTGGGCTTCGGCGTCCCGATGCTCTCCGGCGCGCTCGTCTATATCGTGGCGGCGACCACCTTCGTTTCCGGGGCCGGCTACGTGATCAAGTGGGGCCGGATGGCGCTCACCATGGAGCGAGACCGGTGATCGCGGGCCAGCGTGGCGGCCCGGCTTGAGGGCCCGACAGGCATGACGGTGGAGCGCCAGCTGCGCTTCTGGCTGATCGGCCTCGCGATCTTCCTGGTGGCGCTCTACCTGCTGCGCGGCATCCTCTTGCCTTTCGTGGCGGGCATGGCGGTGGCCTACCTGCTGGATCCGCCCTGCGACCGGCTCGAGGCTTGGGGGCTGTCCCGGACGCTCGCGACCGCGGTCTTGACGATCGCCTTCCTCGTCGCGGCGGTGGCCGCGTTCCTTTTGCTGGTCCCGGTTCTGGCCGGGCAGGTGGCGAGCCTTTTGGAGCGGGCGCCGGCCTACATCGAGGCCCTGCGCGGCCAGTTCGCCGCGCTGCTGGCGGTCATCGAGACCCGGGTCGACCCGGCCGTGCTCGAGCGGTTCCAGGGCGCGATCGCCGGCTCGGCCGATCGCCTGGTGGCTTGGCTGACCGGCCTGCTGGCCGGCCTGGTGAGCGGCGGCGTCGCGTTGGCCAACCTGCTTTCGCTTCTGATCATCACGCCGGTCGTGGCGTTCTATCTGCTGCGCGACTGGGACCGGATCGTC
>JBHIDD010000198.1:0-5243 GCA_046759925.1 Kiloniellaceae bacterium | reverse complement strand
GGCGTTTGTTCGCGATCGGATACAAGATCAAGCCCTGATCGGGGCCGTTTCCGAGACAGGCTCCCGGCTAACGTCTTGGCAACCATGGCAATGGTAGCGTGGCAATACCCTCCGGCTTTCGGTGAGAGAGGCCCGCATGCAACCGCACGCGACCCCTGAATACTCGACCTGGCGGATTCCGCGCCTTGTGCTCTTCGCACCGCTTCTGATCCTCGTCCTGGTCGCGCGCCCGGCGCTGGCGGCCGAGGCGCTGCCCTATGGGCAGGGCGTCTTTTGGAAGGTCGAGAAACCGGGTGCGGCGCCCAGCTACGTGCTCGGCACGATGCACGTCACCGACGATCGCGTCGTGAACCTTCCGGCGCCGGTCGAGGAGGCCTTCAACGCCGCCGACAGCGCCACCTTCGAGGTGCTCAAGACGGACGGCGTCCAGATGCGCCTGGCCCGGGCGATGATCTTGACCGACGGGCGCAGCCTCGATGCGATTCTCGGGCCCGCGCTGTCCCGGCCCCGGGGGGAGAGGGCGGGCAGGTACGGCTTGCCCGCCGACGGCGTCAAGCATCTCAGGCCCTGGGCGCTGACCATCATGCTCAGCGTGCCGCAGCAGGAGGTCGGCCGCCTCGCCGCCGGCGACCTGGCGCTCGACGACTGGCTGCAGGACGAGGCGGAGCGCCAGGGCAAGGCGCTCCACCAGCTGGAAACGATCGATGATCAAATCGCCGTCTTCAGTAGCCTGTCGGAGGCCGATCAGGTGACCCTCTTGCGGGTCGCGATCGACCAGAACGCCCAGATCGACGCCTGGTTCGAAAAGCTGCTCGGGCATTATCTGGCCCGCGACGTCAGCGCCATTCACGCCCTGATGATCGAGCAGACCGCCGGGATGAACCCGGAGCTTGCGGCCACGTTCCAGGCCAGCTTCATCGACGCCCGAAACGAACGGATGGTCGCGCGCATGGCCCCGCGGTTGGCTGAGGGCAACGCCTTCATCGCGGTGGGCGCCCTCCATCTCCCGGGCGAGCGGGGCATCCTGCGATTGCTCGATCGCCAGGGCTATCGGGTCGAGCGGGTCTATTGACGGGCGATTCCGCCGCCGTCGTTTGGTTGACAGCCGCCCGGTTTGCGCGAATATTCACGCCCTTTATCGAGCGGCCCAG
Source organism: Kiloniellaceae bacterium (assembly GCA_046759925.1). Lineage (GTDB taxonomy): Bacteria > Pseudomonadota > Alphaproteobacteria > Kiloniellales > J153 > JBHIDD01. Next base: position 4,092 of record JBHIDD010000198.1, on the reverse strand, counting down.
GCCGTTGCGGATGGTTCGTAAGCTCTTTGGGGGCGGTCTTAAGTGAACGACGCGCTGATGCCGACCTACGCCCGCGCCGATCTCGCCTTCGAGCGGGGCGAGGGGGTCTATCTCTTCACCGCCGACGGCCGGCGCTACCTCGATTTCGCCGCCGGGGTCGCGGTGAACGCGCTGGGCCACGCCCACCCGTATCTTGTCGAGGCCTTGACCGAGCAGGCCGGCAGGCTGTGGCACGTTTCGAACCTCTACGAGATCCCCGAGGCCCAGCGCCTGGCCCGGCGCCTGAGCGAGATGAGCTTCGCCGAGCGGGTGTTCTTCTGCAATTCGGGCGCCGAAGCGGTCGAATGCGCCATCAAGCTGGCGCGCAAATTCCACCACCACGCCGGCCGTCCGCAACGCAATCGCATCATCTGCTGCGCCGGCGCGTTTCACGGCCGCACGCTGGCCACGCTCGCCGCGGCCGGCAATCCGAAACATCTGGAGGGATTCGGGCCGGCCTCCGGCGGCTTCGACCGGGTCGCCTTCGACGATCTGAACGCGCTGCGCGCAGCGATTACCGAGGAAACCGCGGCGGTCCTGGTGGAGCCGGTCCAGGGCGAAGGGGGCGTCCGGACCGCCAGCCCGGATTACCTGCGCGGCCTGCGCGCGGTCTGCGACGAATTCGGGTTGCTGCTGGTCTTCGACGAGGTCCAGTGCGGCATGGGCCGGACCGGCAGGCTCTTCGCCCACGAGCGGGCCGGCATTGCGCCCGATGCCATGGCGCTGGCCAAGGGTCTGGGCGCCGGTTTCCCGGTCGGCGCCTGTCTGGCGACCGAAAAAGCCGCTGCCGGCATGACGGCCGGCACGCACGGCAGCACCTTCGGGGGCAATCCGCTCGCGATGACGGTCGGGAACGCGGTGCTCGACGTCATGCTGGCCGACGGCTTTCTGGACACCGTCGAGCGCATCGCCGGCGTGTTCTGGCGGCGGCTGGAGGGCTTGGTGGCGCGCCATCCCCGGGTCCTGGCGGAACTGCGCGGCGCCGGCCTGCTGCTCGGCCTCAAGTGCGTCGTGCCGCACGGCGAGATGGTGGCGAAGCTGTGCGAGCAGGGCCTGCTCACGGTGGCCGCGGCCGAGAACGTGGTGCGGCTGGTGCCGCCGCTCGTCGTCGAGGAGCCCCAGATCGACGAGGCAGTCGGGATCCTCGAGCGGGTCTGCGCCGACTGGGCGAAGGCGGCCTGACATGACCGAACTCAAGCACTTCCTCGATCTCGACCGCTTGGAGATCGCAACCCTGCGCGCCATGCTGGACTGGGGCAAGGCCTTCAAGCGCGGCGCGCCGCCCGCCGGCACGGCCGAGCCCTTGACCGGCAAGGCCCTGGCCATGGTCTTCGAAAAGCCGTCGACCCGGACGCGCGTCTCCTTTGAACTGGCGATCCGGCAGCTCGGCGGCGAGGCCATTGTCCTCGAGCGGACGGGCAGCCAGCTCGGCCGCGGCGAGACCGTCGCCGACACGGCCCGGGTGCTGTCGCGCTACGTGGATGCGATCATGATCCGTGCGACCAGCGAGGCGAAGCTCCTGGAAATGGCCGAATCCGCCACCGTCCCGGTGATCAACGGGCTGACCGACCGCACCCACCCCTGCCAGCTGATGGCCGACGTGATGACCTTCGAGGAGCACCGGGGGCCGATCGAGGGCAAGGTCATCGCCTGGTCGGGCGACGGCAACAACATGGCGTCGTCCTGGATCCACGCGGCGGTGCGGTTCAACTTCGAGCTGCGGCTGGCCTGCCCGGAGGCCCTCATGCCGCCGGAGGACGTGATGGCCTGGGCGGCGGCCGAAGGCGGCCGTATCATCGCGACCCCGGAGGTCGACGACGCGGTGCGGGCGGCCGACTGCGTGGCAACCGACATCTGGGTCTCGATGGGCGATGAGGCGAACGAGAGCCAGCACCGCCACAACCTGCTGAGGCCCTATCGGGTGGACGACCGGGTCATGAGCCTGGCCAAGCCGGATGCCATCTTCATGCACTGCCTGCCGGCGCACCGCGGCGACGAGGTTACCGCTTCGGTCATCGACGGGCCGCAGTCGGTCGTTTGGGACGAGGCCGAGAACCGGCTGCACGCCCAGAAGGGCATCCTCTACTGGTGCCTGTGCTGATGCCGGCGGGTCCGGGCGCCGCCCCGCCCTCGGGGGATGATCTGGTCCAACCCTTCATGCTTGAATCCTCGGGGATTCGCGGCAATCTGGTTCGCCTGGGATCCGTGGCGGAGGCCATCATCACCGGGCACGGCTACCCGCAGCCTGTCGGCGAACTGTTGGGCGAGCTGCTGGCACTCACCGGCGTACTTTCGAGCATGTTGAAGTTTGACGGCGTTTTCGCTCTGCAGGCCAAGGGCGACGGACCGGTCGGCATGATGGTTGCCGACATGACCTCGCAGCGGCGGCTCCGCGCCTACGCCGGCTTCGATGCCGACAAGCTGACCGCAGTGCTGCGGGCGCGCCGCCGGGCCAGAATCCGGGATCGCCCGGGCGTGCCCGAGCTCCTGGGTTCCGGCTACCTCGCCTGCACGGTGGATGAAGGCGTAGCCACCGAGCGCCATCAGGGCATCGTCGAGCTCGACGGGCCAAGCCTGGCCGACTGCCTGCAGCACTATTTCCGGCAGTGCGAGCAGATTCAGACCGGGCTGGTCGTGGCCGCCGGCAAGCCGGACGGCGCCTGGCGCGCGGCGGGGCTCATCCTGCAGCGCCTGCCCAAATCCGACCAGGGCAGTCCGGGCAAGGCGAAGCCGGCCTATGAGGACGCCTGGCTGCGCGCCATGGTCCTGCAGGCCAGTTGCACGGAGGCGGAACTGCTCGATCCCAAGCTGCCGGTGCACGACCTGCTCTACCGCCTGTTCCACGAGGAGGGCGTGCGCGTCTTTCGGCAGCGGGCGCTCGTCGCCGGTTGCCGCTGCACGCGCGAGCGGCTCGAGGAAACCCTGCGCGCCATGCCGCGCGAGCGGGTCGAGGATCTGACGATCGACGGCGAGGTGGTCGTGACCTGTCAGTTCTGCAACAGGGACTACCGCTTCGACTGGGCGGCGCTGGAGCGGATCTACGCGCCATGATCCTGCCCGATTCGCCGCGTAAGGATCGCCGTGATTCGATGCGGGACTGGCCGATGCGCCGACTGCGCCTCCTCGTTCGGGCCGTTGCCGCCCTGTTCGGCGGCTTGATGCTTGCCGCCTGCGCCGGCCCGCCGCCGAAGGCCGGATTTCCGGAAATCGCCTTCGGGCACCTGCCGCCGATCAAGCTCGACGTGCGCGAGGTCATTGTCGAGCGGGCTTACCTGCCGCCGAACAAGGCGCCCAACGTCGAGCATCTCTTCCCCGTCCAGCCAGCCGAGGCGGCGGCGCGCTGGGCCCGGGATCGGCTGGCGGCGGCCGGTCCCACGCGCCGCGCCCGCTTCATCGTGCGCGAGGCCGCGGTCACCGAAACCGCGCTCAAGACCAAGGGCGGGCTCGAAGGCGCGCTCACCATAGAACAGTCGCAGCGCTACGACGCGCGCATCCTGGTCGAACTCCGGATCGTCGGCGGCGACGGGCGCACCGAGGGCAGGGTCACGGTCCAGGCCGAGCGTTCGGTCACGGTTCCGGAAAACATCACGCTCAGTGCGCGCGAGCGGGCCTGGTTCGAGCTGACCGAGGACATCATGACGGACCTCAACGGCCAGCTCGAGCGGACCATCAGATCCGTCCTCTTCCGCTATCTCGTGATCTGATTCCTGGTCTTCCGTCGCGGCGTTGGCGCGGCGGGTTTTCGCCGGCCTCGATTCGGCCATGTTCGATGGACGCGTTGGGCCGGGGCGCCGATCTGAATGCCCGGTCCCGGAGTTCCCGTACCGCAGCCGAGGGTTTCCGCGCGGCATCGGATGTCATGCCACCGCGGCGTCCTGATGACCGGGGCCCGGCCCCTGGGGTGGGGCCCGGCGAAGTCGCCGAGGTCCAGGTTCGATTTCGATGACGCGATATCGAAAGCGATCGGCCGCGCGATCATCGCGACCCGGGAATCCGCCGCCGCGCCGCCGCCTGCCTCATACCGGCGAGCCCACGAATGGACTCGCCCATGTT
>JBHIDD010000197.1:0-5272 GCA_046759925.1 Kiloniellaceae bacterium | reverse complement strand
ATAATCGGACTGATTGCCGAGGGAGACTCGAGGCATGGACGACACGACGGCAGCCGAACGCAAGATTGTCTTGAGCGAACGCGCGGCCAAGCGCGTCGCGTGGCTGCTCGCGCAGGAGGACCGGCCGGGCCTGATGCTGCGCGTAACGGTGGCCGGCGGCGGCTGCTCGGGGTTTCAGTACGGATTCTCCTTCGACGCTACGGTCAACGCCGACGACCGCACCTTCGAGCGCGACGGGGTCACGGCGGTGATCGACGAGATGTCGCTCGAACTGCTGGCCGGTTCCGAGATCGACTACGTCGAGGATCTGATCGGCGCCTCGTTCCAGGTCAAGAACCCCAACGCGACCGCTTCCTGCGGCTGCGGCGCCTCGTTTTCGATCTGAATCGCGGCCGCAAAAGCTGCTACAACAGTGGCCCGCGCTCAAGCGCGGGCCTTTTCGATTGCCGCGAAGCCTGGCCGATGGTCAAGATCGCCACCTGGAACGTCAATTCGGTGAAGGCGCGCCTGCCGAACCTGCTCGCCTGGCTGAAGGCAGCGCGGCCGGATGTCGTCCTCCTGCAGGAGATCAAGACCGTCGAGGAGAACTTTCCGCGCCTGGAGCTGGAAGCGCTCGGCTACCATGCGGCGGTGGCCGGGCAGAAGGGCTACAACGGGGTTGCGATCCTCTCCCGGGAGCCGGTCGAAGACCTCATGAGACGCCTGCCCGGCGAGCCGGCGGACGAGCAGGCGCGCTACCTCGAGGGCACGACCTTCGGGTTTCGGGTCGCCTCGATCTATCTGCCCAACGGCAACCCGGTCGAGTCCGACAAGTTCTCCTACAAGCTGCGCTGGATGGCGCGGCTGCGCGACCACGTCGCCGAACTGCTGTCGAGCGAACGCCCGGCCGTGCTCGGCGGCGACTACAACGTGATTCCGGCAGCGGAGGATTGCTACGATCCCGCCGCCTGGGCCGAGGACGCCCTGTTCAAGCCGGAGACCCGGCGGGCCTTCCGCGCGATCCTGAACCTGGGTGTGACCGACGCTTTCCGGGCGCTCCATCGCGAGGCCGGCGCCTACACCTATTGGGATTACCAGGGCATCGCCTGGAGCGCCGACCACGGCTTGCGGATCGACCACCTGCTGCTCACGCCGCAGGCCGCCGACCGGCTCGCCGCCTGCCAGATCGACAAGGCCCCCCGCGGCAAGGACAAGGCCTCGGACCACACGCCGGTCTGGTGCGAACTGGAGGCACGACGATGAACGAAACCGAAAGCGCCGCACGGGAGAGCCACGCGGGCGGCTGCCTCTGCGGCAGGATCCGCTACCGCGTCACGGGTCCGATCGAGTCGGTGGTCCATTGCCATTGCGGCATGTGCCGGCGCGCGACCGGCGCCGCGGTGGTCACCTGGATCACCGTGCCGGTGGCGCGGTTCGCCATCACCAAGGGCGAACCGGCGACTTATCGCTCCTCCGACCACGGCCGGCGGAGCTACTGTCCCTCGTGCGGCGCGCAGATCGCCTTCAATTCGACGCACGCCCCCGACGATGTGGACGTCACGCTCGGGACACTCGACCATCCGGAGGATCATCCGGCGGACCGGCACGTCTGGACGTCAAGCCGCCTGCCCTGGCTCGAACTGGACCCGGATCTGCCGGCCCATGCGGCGTTCACTCCGGGGGACGCCGGGTCATAGAATAGAGCCGCGAGAGCCGCAGGAACCGCAGACCCGCCATCATGGCCTTCATCCCGCTGCACGACAAGAATCCGCGCGTCCTGGTCGCCCGGCCTTGGGTGACCTGGGGCCTGATCCTGGTGTGCAGCGCGGTCTTCGCGGTCCAGGTCTCGGCCGCGGCACCGGCCGGCCATCGCCTCGTCTACAGCCTGGGGCTGATCCCCGCGACGCTCACCGGCGAGGCCGAGCTCAGCCCCGATGTGCGCCTGGTCTGGCCGGTACTCACGCTGGTCAGCTATATGTTCCTGCACGGCGGCTTTCTGCATCTGGCCGGCAACATGCTCTTCCTCTGGGTCTTCGGCGACAATATCGAGGACGCGATGGGGCATAGGCGCTTCATCGTCTTCTTTCTCCTGGGCGGGGCGCTCGCCGGGCTCGTCCAGGTCATGGTCGACCCGCCATCGCGGGTGCCGACCATCGGCGCGAGCGGCGCCGTGGCCGCCGTGCTCGGCGCCTATCTGATCCTCCATCCGCGCGCCCGGATCCTGGTGCCGATCTTCATCTTCCCGGTCTACCTGCCGGCCTACATCCTGCTCGTCTTGTGGATCGCCTTTCAGGTCATTACCGCGCTCTCCGGCGGCGGCGGGGGCGTGGCCTGGTGGGCGCATATCGGCGGCTTTATCGCCGGGGCGCTTCTGATCGTGCCGTTCCGGCACAACAGCATTCCGCTGTTCGGGGCCGACGACCTGCCGAGCGGGATCACGCTGCGCAGCCGCTTCGCCCGCCGGCGCAGGCCCGGCGACGGCGACCGCAAGGGACCCTGGGAGTGAGACGACGCCATGGGGCTTGCGCCCGCCGCTCAGGCGGCGTCGGGCGCAAAGGCGGGCCCCAGCGGCATGAGGCGCAATCCGGGGCGCAGGTTGCGGTAGTCGAGCTCCCGGTAGTCGAGCGCATTGGGGCCCGGCGCCGCGACCACCAGGATCTCCTCGGCGATCGGCTGGAAGTCGGCGCGGAAGTGGACCGAGCTCTTGAGCGCCAGGATCTTCCGTTCCGCCGGCTCGACCCCGAGGTGGCGGAAGATCGCCTGGTCGGCCGCCTGCAGCTTGCGCGAGCCGACCACGATCTTGACCCCGCGGACGCGCAATAGCGCCATGGGGCCGAGCTGCATCCGGGCGCCCAGATAGAACGGCCCGGTGCCGGTGAAGCGGCCGTCGCCGAGGCGCTCGATGCGGTAGGTCGCCTTGAGCGGCCGGTGCCCGGGAAGGCCCGACTTGGCGCCCAAGGGGACCGTGATCTCGGCGCCCTCGCCGGCGGCGTGTGCCGCAGCCGCCGCCTCCGGATCGTGCAGGATGGCAAGCGCCGTATCCCGGGCGTCCTGGGCCAACAGCTCCTCGAGCAGGCCCACGGTATCGGATTCCGCCCCGCCGCCCGGGTTGTCCTGGGAATCGGCCAGAATGACCGGGCGCCTGGCCGCCTTGCTCCGTTCCATGGCGTGGGCGACCGCCCGTTCCGGGCGCCAGACCTTGACGGCGAAGTCCGGTTCTCGGGCGGCAATCTCTTCGTAGAGGGTATCGGCCGCCCGGTCCGCCGCCGCCTGGCTGGTCCCGTAGGCGACAACCGAGGGCCCGCAGTGCCAGATGTCCGCCGGCCCGAATCCGCAGGCCAGCGACAGGTGCCCGACTTCGCCGACCTCCAGCTGCTCCAGGCGGGCATAGAGGCTTTTCGCCGGCTCCAGCATGGTGCAGCCGCCCTGGAGCGGGATCAGGAACCCCAGCTTGCGGAAGGCCTTGAAGCGCGCCGCCGGGCCGTCCGGCCCGGTGTCCCTCAAGAGTGCATCCACTTGCCGCGCCGCCCGGGCGCCGGTGCGTGCCATGTCGATGTGCGGATAGGTCCGGTAGGCGACCAGGCGATGGGCGCGCGCGACCATCTCGGGCGTGATGTTGGCGTGCAGATCGAGGCTCGCCGCGACCGGCATCTGCGGCCCGACCCGGGCGCGGACCCGGCGCAGGATCTCGCCCTCGCCGTCCTGGTAATGCTCGCTCACCATGGCGCCGTGCAAATCCAGGTAGACGGCGTCCAGGTCCGAAAGCTTGGCCAGGTCCTCGAGGATCTGCCCGGCGATGCGCTCGAAGGCGGCCTCGGTGACATGCGCCGACGGCGTCGCCGCCGCCCAGGCGAGCGGCAGGAGCTCGTGGCCCAGCTCCCGCGCCGCCGCGATGAAGCCGGCGATGGGCACGTTGATGCCGGCGACCGCCTCGAAGATCGCCTCGCCCCGCGTCAACCCCGGCCAGCCGGAGGGCGTGGCGAAATCCTCGAAGGTCGCCTTGCAAGGCGCGAAGGTGTTGGTCTCGTGCTGGAAGCCGCCGATCGCGATCCGGGCCATGATCGGCGACTCAGGCGAGTTTCTCAGATGTCCGCATAGACGTGGGTCTCGGCCCCGGCGCCGGGATGGGTCACGGCCCCGAAGCGGGCCGGGCCCACGGTCTGGGCGTAGCGCCACAGCGCGCCGGAGCCGAAGTCGGTTTCGCGCGGCGTCCAGGCCCGGCGGCGGGCGGCCAGCTCGGCCTCGGTGAGCTCGACATCGATCGTGCCGCCCAAGGCGTCGATGCTGATCGTGTCGCCGTCCTTCAGGAGGCCGATCGGCCCGCCCACCGCGGCCTCGGGCCCGATGTGGCCGACGCACAAGCCCCGCGTGCCGCCCGAGAAGCGGCCGTCGGTAATCAGCGCGACGTTCTCGAGACCCAAGCCCGTGACCGCCGCCGTGGTCGACAGCATCTCGCGCATGCCCGGCCCGCCCTTGGGCCCCTCGTAACGGATGACGATGCAGTCGCCCTCCTCGATAAGGCCGCCCACCACCGCCTCGAAGGCGTCCTCCTCGCGGTCGAAGCACCGCGCCGGCCCGCGGAACCGCTGCTTCTCCTCCGGCATGTGGGCGACCTTCGCGATCGCGCCCTCGGGGGCGAGGCTGCCGCTTAAGCCCACGACCCCACCGGTGGGCGAGATCGGCTGAGCGACGCGGTAGACCACGACCTGGTCCTGGGGGAACCCCACGTCGGCGTGGTTCTCGGCGATCGTCCTGCCGGTCACCGTGAGCGCGTCGCCGTGCAGATGGCCGCCGTCCAGAAGCTCCTTGATGACCACCTGGATACCGCCGGCCTCGTAGAGGTCCTTGGCGACGTACTTGCCGCTCGGCTTGAGATCGGCGATGAGCGGGGTGCGTTTGAAGATGCCGGCCACCGCGTGCAGGTCGAAGTCGATGCCCGCCTCGTGGGCGATCGCCGGCAGGTGCAGCGCGGCGTTGGTCGAGCCGCCGGTCGCGGCAACCACCACGGCCGCATTCTCGAGCGCGGCTCGGGTCACGATGTCGCGCGGGCGCACAGCCTTCTCGAGCAGGCTCATCACCGCCTGGCCCGACGTCTCGGCGTACCGGTCGCGCGATTCGTAAGGCGCCGGCGCGCCGGCCGAGCCCGGCAGCGCGAGCCCGATCGCCTCGGACACGCAGGCCATGGTGTTGGCGGTGAACTGACCGCCGCAGGACCCGGCCGACGGACAGGCGACCGATTCGAGGAGGTGCAGGTCCTCGTCGCTCAGCCGTCCGGCGGCGTGCTGGCCCACCC
>JBHIDD010000196.1:0-5285 GCA_046759925.1 Kiloniellaceae bacterium | reverse complement strand
CCGAAGTCTTGCGAGTCCAGGTTCTCGCCGAGCAGCCCCGCGATGCGCGCGCGCACCGCGCCGGTGTTGCCCCGGGCGATCAGCGCTTCGACCGCGGATGTGCGGAGCGCGGCCACGGCGGAGGCGTCCAGTCTCATGTCGAGGGGCCGGACGATCTCCGCCTGGCTGAGCGCGATGCCCCCGGTCATCTGCTGCAGGTACTCGCCATAGGCCGCCTGGAGGAACAGCCGCTCCAGCTCGCGCAACCCGCCGCCGGCCGCCAGGCGCTCGGCCCAGCGCAGCATCTGCTCGAGCGCCGCGACATAGGTCGCCAGCCAGGCCAGCCCATGGGCGGCGAACTGCTCGCGCTCCAGGCCCTCCGGGTCGATCCGGGCCTCCGGCGCGACCAGGGCGGCGACCGCTTGCCTGGCTTGGTCGCGAAACGCTTGGGCGGCTGCAAGCGCCTCCCGGCAAAGCGGCAGCAGCTCTGGTAGCACCGGGGCCTTGTCAGACGAGGAGTCACTGACGGCGGTGGCTCGGGTCATGGTCGTTGCCCGTATTCGGGGCCGGTGCGGCGACCCCAATCGCTACGTCGGGACCCAGTTTAGCGCGGTACAGGTGCTTCGAACCATCCCTGCCGCGGCCTGCCCGGCCGGCCCGCCCGCCAGGGCCCGCGCCAGCCTGCGCGATCCCGGCCGGCAGCGTCGGGATCGTGAACCGCAAGACCAAAGAGGCGGCGTTATGGTTAACCGGTCCCGCCTTGATTTGCGGCAAGCCCCGGAGTACGCTTATCCGGTTATGACCGCGCAACGCCTTTACGGCCGACTTAGCCGAATTAGCCGCCCGGCGCTCTAAAGAGCGACCGGGATCTGCCGATACGTCTTCGTCCTCCCGTAAAGGAGTTTGCGCGTTATGTCTGTTCTGTCCCTGCGTTCCGAATCCGGCCCGTCCCGACCGTGGCCGCCTGCGCCGCGTAAGACCGCGCCCGGGCCCCGGGTCACCTGCTTCTCGATCCTGGCCGCAGCCGAGCCGGGCGTGATGCCGCGGGTGCTCGAGCTCTTCGCCAAGCGCGGCCTCGTGCCGCGCCGCTGGGTGAGCGACGTTGCCGGGCCCAAGGGTCGCGACCTTTCGATCGACCTGCAGGTCGCGGACCTCACCCCGGCGCTCGGCGGCTACATCGCCCGCTGCCTCGGCCAGATCCACGGGGTCGAGAGGGTGCTCACCTCCGAGAAGCGATTCGGGGAAAAGCGCGCCGGCGAGAGCGACCGGGCGGCGCGGCTGCCGGCGTGAAGGGCCGGATGCTATGATGCGGGCATGAGCTTTCTTGACCGCATCGCCGACTGCCGGCGCTGGGCGCCGGAGGCCTACCGGCCGTTCGTGATCGGCGGCGAGGCCTTGGGGCGCGTCCGCCACGACTTCGCCCGGCGTCTTAAGGATTTCCCCCGGGTCTTTCGGGTGGACGAAGCGGCGGTGGTCCTGAACCCCGGCTTGACCGACTTCGATTCGCGCAGCGCGGCGCTCGCCGAGGTGCTGCGGGAGCTCAACGACGCCGGCGCGATCAAGGGCTGGCGCGGCGAGGACTACCCGGTCACCCGCCGCTGGGGCGCGGCGCCGCTGATGAAGATGGAACGCGCCGCGGTGCCGCTCTTCGGGGTGCGCGGCTTCGGCGTGCACATGAACGGCCTGGTGCCCGGCGATAAAGGACCCGGCGATCAAGGAAACGCGGCGCGGGACCTGAAGCTCTGGGTCGCCAAGCGCGCCATGACGAAACCGACCGCGCCCGGCAAGCTCGACCATATCGTGGCCGGCGGCCAGCCCTTTGGGCTCGGCGTCAAGGAGAATCTCATCAAGGAATGCATCGAGGAGGCCGGCATCCCGCCGGCGCTCGCCGCCCAGGCGGTGCCGGTGGGCGCGGTCTCCTACCGCTGCGCGCGGCCGGAAGGCCTGCGCGACGACGTGCTGTTCTGCTTCGACCTGGAACTGCCGCCCGACTTCGCGCCCTCGAACGCCGACGGCGAGGTGGACTCCTTCTCGCTCTGGCCGATCGAGGAGGTCATGACGCGGATTCGGGAGACCGACGACTTCAAGTTCAACGTCAACCTGGTGGTCCTCGACATGGCCATCCGCCGCGGCCTCCTCGAGCCGGACCAGCCGGACTATCAAGAAATCCTCGAAGGACTGCGGCTCGCGGAATAATTTGAGAAACGGCGCCTTTCGGATCTTGAACATTCTTTGAATCATGGGGACGCCATACTTAATTCCCATAATTCAAGGGGCGCCACGCGCAGAGGACCGGGATGGCTTCCGTGATGGACCTCGATGGCCCGCGGGTCCAGCCTGCCAGCGGCCGGCGGGCAAGCGAACTGGTCATCCTGCTGCACGGACTGGGCGCCGACGGCACCGACCTGATCGCGCTCGGCGACGTCTTCGCCCGGGTGCTTCCGGATGCCGCCTTCGTGGCGCCGCATGCGCCCTATCCCCGCGACATGGCGCCCTTCGGCCGTCAGTGGTTCAGCTTCCAAGCGCACGAGCCGGAGGCCGTGCTCGCCAGGGTGCGCGCCGCCGCGCCGATTCTGGATACCTTCATAAACCGGGAACTCGAACGCCACGGCCTGCGCGACGATCGCCTGGCGCTCGTCGGCTTCTCGCAGGGCACGATGATGGCGCTTTTCGTGAGCCTGCGGCGGGCCGCGCCGTGCGCCGCGGTGGTCGGCTACTCCGGGGCGCTGATCGGGCCCGAGCTCCTGCCCGCCGAGCTCAAGAGCCGGCCGCCGGTCCTCCTGGTTCATGGCCAGGCCGACGAGGTGGTGCCGTTTCCGGCCATGCCGGCCGCCGTCGCGGCGCTCGAGGCCAACGGGGTTGCGGTGCGCGCCGCGGCGCGGCCGGGGCTCGGCCACGGGATCGATGATCGGGGGCTCGGCCTCGGCACCGCCATGCTCCGGGAGACCCTGGCCCGGCACGGCCCGGACGAAAGGCCCGCGCCGGGACCCGAAGCCTAGACCCACTATCGATCGCGCTTGAGCCATGGCCGCGGCCCTCATGTTTCGACAAGCTCAACATGAGGGCCTCACCCTTCGACAGGCTCAGGGTGAGGCCGTCGAAGAAAGAGGCCGGTTATGCCGATTTGCGGTTCCCAGTCATAGAGGCTGGGGACCGGCGGGCGCGGCGCCATGTCCCGCGCGGCCATCGGATGCCGGCGCGGCGCGGCCGAAGCGTTGGCCGGTCAGCCCGTGCTTTCGTGGAACGCCCAGGCGCCGTAGCCCACCACGCGGTCCTTGGGCCCGGCGGTATCCCCCGAGCTGCGCAGGTCCAGGCGCTCGACGCTGAGCCCGCGGCGCGCCGCCGTGGCGAGCAGCCCGCAAATCGGCAGGCAGCCGCAGGCATCCTCGGGCCCGAGCCGTCCGCCGTCCAAGGACTCGATGGCCGCGGCGGTCTCCGCATCCCGGCGCTTGGCCGCTTCGTAAGTGTGATAGTGGGAGAGGTCGGAGCTGACCACGATCAGCGTCTCCGCGCCGCCCCAGAGGCGTTCGAGCACCTGGGCCACCTCGGCGGGCTCGGCGTTGCCGACCGCAAGCGGGACCAGCGCGAAATCGCCCAGCACCGTCTGCAGGAAGGGGAGCTGCACTTCCAGCGAATGCTCGTCGCCGTGCGGCGTATCGGTGATCACCACCTGCGGCAGATCCGCGATTCCCGCGATGGCCGGCCGGTCGAGCGGCACGCGGCCGAGCGGGGATTCGAAGGCCTCGACGCCGGGCGCGGCGATGCCGCTCACCCAGACGAAGTGCGCCGGGCCGATCAGCACGACGCGGGTGATGTCGCCGGCCGCAGGGGCGAGCGCCGCATAGGCCTGCGCCGCCACCGGGCCGGAATATATATAACCCGCATGGGGCGCGATGATCGCCTTGGGCGATTGCCTCCCGGGCATGCCGCACGCCTCGGCCAGGAAGTCCGCGACCACGGCCTCCAATATCGCCGGCTCGTCCGGGTAGAAGCTGCCCGCGACCGCGGGCGGGCGAATCCCCGTCATCGCTGTGCCTCCCGCTCTGTCCTTGCCTTCCGATTGCAGCATTCGGACCGCCTTCCCATATGCCATGTGGGATGGCCATGGGCGCGATTGAAGGGGCGCCGGGCCGGTACTGGCATCGCCTCGACGATGGGCGCATCCAGTGCGACCTCTGCCCCCGGTACTGCAAGCTGCACGACGGCCAGCGGGGCTTGTGCTTCGTGCGCGGGCGCGCCGGCGACCGGCTCGTCCTGACCACCTACGGCCGGTCCTCCGGCTTCTGCGTCGATCCCATCGAGAAAAAGCCGCTCAACCACTTCCTGCCGGGAACTCCCGTGCTCTCCTTCGGGACGGCCGGCTGCAACCTCACCTGCAAGTTCTGCCAGAACTGGGACATCTCCAAGGCCCGGGAATTCGATCGCCTGACCGACCGGGCCGCGCCGCAAGCGATCGCCGAGGCCGCGGTCAAGAGCGGCTGCCGCTCGGTCGCCTTCACCTACAACGACCCGGTGATTTTCCTCGAGTACGCCGTGGATGTCGCCGCCGCCTGCCGGGCGCGGGGTGTGAAGACCGTGGCGGTCACCGCCGGTTATATCTGCGAAGAGCCGCGGATCGAGTTCTACCGCGCCATGGACGCGGCCAACGTCGACCTCAAGGCCTTCACCGAGGGCTTCTACAAGAAGCTTTGCACCGGCGCGCTCGGCCCGGTCTTGGAGACGCTCGAGTACCTGAAGCACGAAACCGAAGTCTGGTTCGAGATCACGACGCTGCTCATTCCCGGCGAGAACGATTCGCCCCGCGAGGTCGAGGCCTTGAGCCACTGGGTGATGGAGCGCCTGGGTCCCGACGTGCCGCTCCACTTCACCGCTTTCCACCCCGACTGGAAGATGCTGGACAAGCCGCCCACCCCGCCGCAAACCCTGATCGAGGCCCGGCGCATCGCGCGCGCGGCCGGCCTGCGCTACGTCTATACCGGCAACATCCACCACGAGGCGACCCAGAGCACGTACTGCCACGGCTGCGGGGCCTGCCTGATCGACCGCGACTGGTACCAAATCACCGGCTGGCGACTTGCCGGCGACGGCCGCTGCCGGGCCTGCGGAACGCCGTGTGCCGGGGTCTTCGACGGCCCGGCCGGTGAATGGGGCCGCCGGCGGGCGCCGATTTATCTAGGCCATCCTGCGGCGCTTTAGCGCCCCTGGCGTCGATGCCCGCGCCGGCGGCGCCGCGCAAGGCGAGCCGGCGCCGCGCTAAGCAGAGTGTTCTTGATCCGGCCACGAATGGCCGGGCCAAGATCACTCTG
>JBHIDD010000195.1:0-5321 GCA_046759925.1 Kiloniellaceae bacterium | reverse complement strand
CCGAGGACACGGAGCATCGACACGGAGCCATTGAAAAGCGGAGTCTTTACTGTTTGTAGGCGGTTAGATGTCTCTGTGCCTCCGTGGTTCATTCAGTCGGTCGGCTCGTTCCCGGTGGCTTTCGGCATTCGCCACGGCGCTTGAAGCGCTCAGCGGTAGAGCCACGGCTGCGCCGTGCGCTGGCGTTCCTCGAATTCGCCGATCGCCGGCGCCCTTTCCAGCGTCAGGCCGATATCGTCGAGCCCGTTCAAGAGACAATGCTTGCGGAAGGGATCGATCTCGAAGCGGATTTCGCCGCCGTCGGGCCCGGTGATGGTCTGGCTCTCCAGGTCCACGGTGATGGCCGCGTTGGCGCCGCGCCGGGCATCGTCCATCAAGAGATCGACCTGCGCCTGCGGCAGGGTGATCGGCAGGATGCCGTTCTTGAGGCAATTATTGTGGAAGATGTCGGCGAAGGACGGCGCGACGATGCAACGAATTCCGAAGTCGAGCAGCGCCCAAGGGGCGTGCTCGCGCGACGAGCCGCAGCCGAAGTTCGCGCCGGCGATCAGGATCTTGGCGTCCCTGTAAGCCGGCTGGTCGAGCACGAAGCCGGGTTTGGGATTGCCCTCTTCGTCGAACCGGAGGTCGTAGAACAGCCCTTTGGACAGGCCGGTGCGCGCGATGGTCTTGAGGAACTGCTTGGGGATGATCTGGTCGGTATCGACATTGACCATCGGCAGCGGCGCCGCGGCGGCGGTGAGCCTGGTGAATTTCTCCATTGCGGCGTTCCTTTCGGCGACCCTTTCCCGGGTGGGCGGTTACGCCAGCTCCCGCACGTCGGTGATCCGCCCGGTCAGCGCCGCGGCGGCGGCCATGGCCGGGCTCATCAGGTGGGTGCGGCCGCCGCGGCCCTGGCGGCCCTCGAAGTTGCGGTTGGAGGTCGAGGCGCAGCGTTCGCCCGGCTGCAGGCGGTCGGCGTTCATCGCCAGGCACATCGAGCAGCCCGGCTCGCGCCAGTCGAACCCGGCCTCCTTGAAGATGCGGTCGAGCCCTTCTTGCTCGGCCTGGTGCTTCACCAAACCGGAGCCGGGCACGATCATGGCGTAGACGCTCGCGGCCACCCGGCGGCCCTCGACGACCGCGGCGACCTGCCGCAGGTCCTCGATCCGGCCGTTGGTGCACGAGCCGATGAAGACCGTGTCGACGGCCACCTCCGAGATCGGCGTTCCGGCGGTCAGGCCCATGTATTCGAGCGAGCGCTCCATGGCGCGGCGCTTGTCCGCGTCGGCGGCGTCGCCGGGATCGGGGACATGGCCGGAAACCGGGACCACATCCTCCGGCGAGGTGCCCCAGGTCACCTGCGGCTCGATGTCCGAGGCGGACAGCCGGACCTCCGTCTCGTAGGCGGCGCCCTCGTCCGAGGGCAGGGTCTCCCAGTAGGCCACGGCCTGCTCCCACTGGCCGGCCTTGGGGGCCATGACCCGGCCCTCGAGGTAGGCGAACGTCGTTTCATCCGGCGCGATCAGCCCGGCGCGGGCGCCGGCTTCGATCGACATGTTGCAGACCGTCATCCGGCCCTCCATGGAGAGCCCCCGGATCGCCTCGCCGCCATATTCGATGACGTGTCCGGTGCCGCCGGCGGTGCCGATCTCGCCGATGATCGCGAGAATCAGGTCTTTGGCGGTGATGCCGACAGGACGTTCGCCTTCGACCGTGATGCGCATGTTTCTGGCGGGCTTTTGCATCAGCGTCTGGGTCGCCAGCACGTGCTCGACCTCGGAGGTGCCGATGCCGAAGGCGAGCCCGCCGAAGGCGCCATGGGTGGAGGTGTGGGAATCGCCGCACACGATGGTCATGCCCGGCAGGGTGAAGCCCTGCTCCGGACCGATGATGTGGACGATGCCCTGGCGGATGTCGTCCATGGCGAACATCTCGATCCCGAACTCCTCGCAGTTGCTCGCCAGAGTCTCGACCTGGACGCGGCTTTCCTCGTCTTGAATGCCCTGGGAGCGGTCGCTGGTGGGCACGTTGTGATCGGCGACCGCCAGGGTCGCATCGGGCCGGCGCACCCGCCGCCCGGTCAGGCGCAAACCCTCGAAGGCTTGCGGGCTGGTGACCTCGTGCACCAAATGGCGGTCGATATAGATCAGGCAGGTGCCGTCGTCCTGCCGGTGAACCAGGTGCGAGTCCCAGATCTTGTCGAACAGGGTGCGAGGAGACGCCGCGCGGTCAATCATCACTCCATCCTCCACAAAGGGCACGCGCAAACTCTGCGTCCGGACTCGGGGAAGGCGCCAAGCATAGCGCCGGGCCGCGGCATAGCGACGCCGCCCGGCATGCAGCGGCTCTCACGGCGCCCGGCGCCGCGACCGCCGGCCGTCAGCTCTCGGCGTCGCCTTTCGCGGCCGCCTTTTGGGCCTCGGCCTTGGCCTTCGCCAGCGCCTGGCGTTCGGCGAGCGTCGCCTTCCCCGCGGCCCCGGTGGTCTTCTCGGCAATGCGCGCCCGCTTGCCTCTACGCTCGCGCAGGTAATAGAGCTTGGCTCGGCGGACGTCGCCGCGCCGGATCAAATTGATCGACGCGATGCGGGGACTGTAGAGCGGGAAGACGCGTTCCACGCCCTCGCCGTAGGAGATCTTGCGCACCGTGAAGGACGAATTGAGGCCCCGGTTGCGGCGGGCGATGCAGACACCCTCGAAGGCCTGAAGGCGTTCGCGGCTGCCTTCGACGACCTTCACGTTCACGCGCACCGTATCTCCCGGGCCGAAGTCCGGGATCTCACGCTCGGCGGCCAGCTTGCTGAGCTGCTCTGCCTCGAGCTCGTTGATGATGTTCATAACACCCATCCTTACCGCTCGTCCCCGCCGCCGCGCTTCCTCCGCTGCACATAGCGCGCCCAGAGGTCGGGCCGCCGTGCTTTGGTGATCCGTTCCGCCTCGGACCGGCGCCAAAGGCGGATCCTTTCGTGGTGGCCCGACGCCAGGACCTCCGGCACCCCGCGTCCCTGCCATTCGGCCGGTCGCGTGTACTGGGGGTATTCCAACAACCCGGCCTCGAAGGATTCCTCGGCCGGGCTGGTTACATTGCCCATGACCCCCGGAAGCAAGCGGACGACCGCGTCGATCAATACGATGGCCGCCGGTTCGCCGCCCGAGAGCACATAGTCTCCGACACTCACCTCCTCGAGGGCGCGGGCGTCCAAAACCCGCTGGTCCACGCCTTCATAACGGCCGCAAAGCAGCGTCATCCCCGGCTCGCCGGCCAGCTCGCGCACCAGGGCCTGATCGAGCCGCCGCCCCCGGGGGGTCAGGTAGACGACCGGCCCCGGCCGATCCGCCACCGCCTCGAGCGCCCGGTCGACGACATCGGGCCGCAGGACCATGCCGGGGCCCCCGCCGAACGGCTCGTCGTCCACGGCGCGGTGTTTATCGCGCGCGAAATCGCGAATGTCCAGCACATCCAGCGCCCATAAGCCCGTCCCCAGCGCCTTTCCCGCAAGGCTCGAGCCGAGCGGCCCGGGAAACATCTCCGGAAAGACGGTCAGGACCGTGGCCCGCCATGGCCGTGCCGCCGCCATCACCGATTCCTCGCGCCCGGGGACCGGCGCCCACTCTCGGTTCCCATCGGGCCGCATCCCGGCATTTCACTGACCCCTCGTCGTGGGTTCCGGCTTTCCGACTTGCGGCGGCGGGTCCACCACCAGGCGCCCGCCGGACAGATCGATCAAAGGCACTGCGGCGCGCGTGAAGGGCACGTGGATCGAGGGGCCGGGGCGGTCGTCCGTCGCGCCAGAGGCTTGCACCTCCAAGACGTCGCCCGCCCCGAAGTTGTGGACCGCCGAAACCTGGCCCAACGGCCGGCCCTCGGGGTCTTCCGCCGCCAGGCCGATCAGATCGGCGTGATAAAAGGCCTCCGCCTCCTCGATCGCCGGCAAGGCCGCGCGGTCCACGTAAAGCTGGGTTCCGGCCAAGGCCCGCGCCTGCTCCCGGTCGCCAATGCCCTGGACGCGGGCCAGCAGGGTGCCCTTGGCACGGCCGACCAGCTCTATTTCGAAGCGTCGCTGCCGCTGCTCGTCCTCCAGCAGGCCATACGCGGCGATATCCTCGGGATCCTCCGTAAACGAGCGCACGCGAACCAGGCCGTGCACACCATGGGCCCCGACAACCACACCCAGACAGACACGCGCTCCGCCCAAGGCCTCGCCCTCCAGCTCCGGGCCGCCCGGCGGACCCTAGCCCTTCTTGGCGTCTTGGTCGGCTTCGGCTTCCGCTGGCGCCTCCTCGGATTCCTTCGCAGGCACCTCCTCAGCGGTTGCTTCCTCCGCCGGCACCTCCTCGGCAGCAGGTTTCTCGGCGGGCGCCGCCTCGGCGACAGGTTCCTCCGCCGGCACCTCCTCGGATTCCTCGGCCGGTGCTTCCTCGCCAGCGGGTTCCTCTGCGGGGGCCGCCTCGGCTTCCTCGCCGGGCGCCTCACTGGCCGCTTCGGCAGCCGCCTCTTCCGGCGCCGCTTGTTCCGCGGCGGCCGCTTCGGGCGCCCCTTCTTCCGCGGCTTCGGCCGCCTTCTTGGCCTCCTCGGCCTCCTTCATCCGCTCCAACGCCTTGGCCTTCGGCTGATTCTTCTTGGTCTGTTGCGGAATGGCGGGCACGGCAATGATATTCGCCTGGCCCAGGAAACGCGCGACCCGGTCGCTCGGCGTGGCCCCCACGGACAGCCAGTGCTTGGCGCGGTCCTCGTTCAGGCGCACACGCTCGGGGTGGTCTTGCGGCACCATGGGGTTGTAGGTGCCGATTTTTTCGATAAAGCGGCCGTCGCGCGGGCTGCGGGAATCGGCGATGACGATACGGTAAAAGGGTCGTTTCTTGGCGCCGCCTCGGGCCAGTCGAATTCTCAGGGCCATGTCACGTCTCTCCTGGTCAAAAGTGGTGAGGTTGTCATTCGTCTGCGTGGGATGCCGCTTCAGAGGCCGCCGCCCGGAAACGCGCCCGGCAGTCCGTGGCGCATCAGGCCCTTCTTCCCCATCTTGCGGACCTTTTTCATCATGCGGCCGGCTTCCTGATGCTGTTTCATCAGCTTGTTGACGTCCTGGACCGTGGTCCCGGAGCCCAGGGCGATGCGCCGCTTGCGGCTGGCCTTGATGATCTCCGGGCGGCGCCGTTCCTCCCGCGTCATAGATGAGATGATGGCGAGCTGACGCTTGATCATACCGTCGTCGATCTTGGCGCCCTTCATTTGCCGTTGGATCTTGGGTGCCCCCGGCAGCATGCCCATCAGGCCGCCCAAGCCGCCCATCTTCTGCAGCTGGCGCAGTTGGTCGGTCAGGTCGTTCAGGTCGAACTTTCCC
>JBHIDD010000194.1:0-5364 GCA_046759925.1 Kiloniellaceae bacterium | reverse complement strand
GAACCCGCCGCTCATAACGGCGTTGTCGCAGGTTCGAATCCTGCCGGGCCCACCATTTGCCGCCGGTGCACCGGAGGCGCACGAAACCTTCCAGTGGAAGGTTTCGAGGCGGGAAATCCCCCGGAGGGAGGCGTTCGCAGGACCGTCTGATCGGACGGCCACGCAAAGGCGCGCGAAGGCTCGGACCCATGGCCGCCAAGTACATCTTCCACATGGACGGGGTTTCCAAGGCCTATCCGGGCGGCAAGCCGGTTCTCAAGGACATCCGGCTCAACTTCCTGCCGGGCGCGAAGATCGGCGTGCTCGGCCTCAACGGCTCGGGCAAGTCGACGCTCATGCGGATCATGGCCGGCATCGATACCGAAATCAACGGCGAGGCCTGGGCGGCCGACGGGGTGCGGGTCGGCTACCTGCCGCAGGAACCGCAGCTCGACCCGGACAAGGACGTGGCCGGCAATGTTTACCAGGGCGTCGCCCAGGCCAAGGCGCTGCTCGATCGCTTCGAGGAAGTGAGTGCCAAGTTCGCCGAGGCGGGCGCCGATTTCGACGCCCTGATCGCCGAGCAGGCCGAGCTGCAGGAGAAGATCGACGCCGCGGATGCCTGGGACCTGGAGCGTACCGTGGACATCGCCATGGACGCGCTGCGCTGCCCGCCGGGCGATGCCGATGTCACCAAGATATCGGGCGGCGAGCGGCGCCGCGTCGCGCTCTGCCGCCTGCTGCTCCAGAAGCCCGACATGCTGCTTCTGGACGAGCCGACCAACCACCTGGACGCCGAATCGGTGGCCTGGCTGGAGCGCTATCTGGAGGAGTATCCCGGAACCGTGGTCGCGGTCACCCACGACCGCTACTTCCTGGACAACGTGGCGGGGTGGATTCTGGAACTCGACCGCGGCCGCGGGCTGCCCTTCCAGGGCAACTATTCGGGCTGGCTGGAACAGAAACAGGCGCGCCTGGCGCACGAGCAGAGCGCCGAATCGGCCCGCCAGCGCATCCTGAAGCAGGAGTTGGCGTGGATCCGGCAGAGCCCCAAGGCCCGGCAGGCGAAGTCCAAGGCGCGGCTTAAGGCCTACGACGCCCTGGTGGCGCAATCCGCGAACCGGGCGCCCGAGCCCGGCCGGATCGTGATCCCGCCGGCCCCGCGCCTGGGCGATCTGGTGATCGAGGCCAAGGGCCTCTCCAAGGGCTTCGGCGACAAGCTGCTGATCGACAATCTCGACTGCAAGATTCCGCCGGGCGCCATCGTCGGCATCATCGGCGCCAACGGGGCGGGCAAGACCACGCTGTTTCGCATGATCACCGGCGCGGAGCGGCCCGACGGCGGGCGCCTGAAGATCGGCGAGACCGTGAAACTGGGCTACGTCGATCAGTCGCGCGATTCGCTCAATCCCGACAGGACCGTCTGGGAGGAAATCTCGGGCGGCCGCGACGTGGTCGAGATCGGCAAGCACACCACCCCGTCGCGGGCCTACGTGGGCGCGTTCAACTTCAGGGGCGCCGACCAACAGAAGAAGGTGGGCGAGCTTTCCGGGGGCGAACGCAACCGGGTGCATCTGGCCAAGATGCTCAAGCAAGGCGCCAATGTCCTGCTGCTGGACGAGCCGACCAACGATCTGGACGTCGATATCCTGCGCTGCCTGGAGGAGGCGCTCTTGGAATTCGCCGGCTGCGCGCTGATCATCAGCCACGACCGCTGGTTCCTCGACCGGATCGCGAGCCACATCCTGGCCTTCGAGGGCGACAGCCGGGTGGTCTGGTTCGAGGGCAACCATCAGGACTACGAGGCGGATCGCCGACGCCGCCTGGGCGCCGAGGCCGAGCGGCCCCATCGCATCAAGTACAAACGCCTGACCCGTTAGCCTCCGGCTGCACAAAGCCATGAGCCGCGACGCCGCCTCCGTCGACGAGTCCGGTCCCAGGGCCTCATCCGGCGCCCGACGAAGGGGTGCACGACCGGGAGCGGGGACCGCTTCCCGGAGTTCATCAAACCACATCCCGAACGGGGCGCTTGGCCCAACCGGCTCGGTTCTATTTCGCGGCGCTGGTGGTCGCGGTGATGTCGCCCTGTTGCCGTAACCTCTCCCGCAGCAGCAGGGTCAGGCCTTCGACCCGGCCCCCTGTGTTCTTGATCACCGCGGTGTACTCCGAGCGCAGGGTAAGCGCCATGCTCACGCCCTGGCCGATGACGTCGAGAATTTGGAAATGGCCGTCGCGTCGCTGGACCCGCCAGTCGATCCGCACGCTGTCGCCTTGTGGCGGCTTGATCGTCGTGGCCACGATGAACTGGGCGTTTTCCTTGATTTCGCGGATCATACCGACCCGGAATCGGGTTCCGGCGTAACCGGCGAACTGGGGCGCGAAGCGCCGCACCATGACCTCCTCGAAGACCTCCAGGAAGTCGGTCCGCGCCTTTTCGCTGGTGCCCCGCCAGTAACGGCCGATCACGAACCTGCCGATTGCGGGGATGTCGAAATTTTCCCGGAACAGAATCTGGAAACGCCGCTGCCGCTCGTCCAGCTCGAGCGAGGTATCGGTCAACTGCTCGATGGCCCGACTGGTCATCGACGCGAGAAAACCGCCCGCCGGCTGCGGATCCGCCGCCCGCGCCGCAATGGGCGTTGCGGAAAACACCGCAGC
Source organism: Kiloniellaceae bacterium (assembly GCA_046759925.1). Lineage (GTDB taxonomy): Bacteria > Pseudomonadota > Alphaproteobacteria > Kiloniellales > J153 > JBHIDD01. Next base: position 2,727 of record JBHIDD010000194.1, on the reverse strand, counting down.
ACCCAGCAAGCTCGAGGCGATGCGATGGAATAGCTGGCGCCGCGACAGCATGGGTCTACTGGTTTCGGCCGACCTGGTCTTCCTCGAAATCAAGGTCGAAATCGAGACTGTACAGACCCGGCACGGGGGTTTCCTCTAGCACTTCGCCGTCGTTGATTTCGTTCCGCCGGGTCTGCCGGTAGAGCGAGCGGATGCGGGCGTAGAAGTCGATCGCATCCCGTTCCAGGTCTTCGAGCGTTTCGATGTTGCGCGCGCGCCTGTCGATACCGGAGGTGACGGTGCGCCCCACGAGCGCATCCTCGGCGTCGTTCGCCTGGGCCACATAGGTCAGCGGGTCGAGGAAGGTGTCGACCAGAATGCCGACCCCGTCGCGGAACGACGAGGGCCCGAGAACCGGCAGCACCAGATAGGCGCCCTCGCCCACGCCGTGGACCGCCAAGGTCTGGCCGAAGTCCTCGTCGTGATAGGGATAACCCATGTCCTCCGCGGCGTCGAACAGACCGAGCACGCCCACGGTCGAATTGATCACGAAGCGGACCGCCGTGACCTCGGCTCGGTCCGTCTTACCCTGCAGAAGGTCGTTTGCGAGAATCACCGGCGTGCGCAGATTGCGCAAGGCGTTCCGGATCGAATCGCGCACCGCCTCCGGCAGCAGGAAGCGATAGGTCGCCGCGGCGGGTTTGAAGATGATGACATCGAGCGCCCAGTTGAAGCTGAAGGTGAAACGGTTGAGCAGCTCCAACGGATCGTTGTCGTAGTCGACCTCGGCGAAGGTGTTCTCGCCGGTGGCGGTCGAAGCATCGGCCGTAGATATCGGCTTGGTGGCGCAGCCGGCCAGCAAGACCAGCGCCGCCAGGACGACGATCAGGCGCCGGGCCATTCGCCGGTCCGTGACGCTGTGCGTGGAACCAGACAAGACGCTCCGCCCTTGCTTCAACACCTTGATTTTCCGTTCCTATCGCAGAGCTGCCGGACGAATCGATCGGGCACGCGCAAACTCGACGCCGGTGTCACCACACTCCCTCGCCCCTGTGGGCACGGCCCAAGACCTTGGCAAATTCCACTTAAAGGACCCTTACCGCCGCCTGTGCCTCCCCACACAAGCGGTGGCGGATTCGCCGCACTCTGAACCGAGGTATCATACCATCGGGGCAAACGCTAGGAAGCTGGCAGAGCGGGTCGTCGGCAAATCGCGATACTGTTGCAAAAATATCGCAGTTCGGATGGTTTTCCCATCGCCGGCAATTTCGCCCCCCCGCCACCCCGCCAGGCGGAGCGCGAATTCGGCCCTGCCATGCCCTTGCACCCCTCCGTCGGACGGCTAACCAGAGTGTTCTTGATCCGGCCCCGAATGGCCGGGCCAAGATCACTCTGCAAGCCCTTAAAAGTCCAGCAGGTTTTGCGAAGCCCGCCCACACGCGCTGTGGGCGGAGTTTTTAAAAACCTGCTTAGGCCCGCGGGCCCATCGGCTTCGCCTTGCCGCTTGGCCGGGCGTTGGCGGCCCCGCCCGCGCGCGCCTTTGCCGCGCGCCGCCGATGGTCTATCTTGCGCGCCCCAAGCAAGGGGATAGACGATGACCACGCCAGCTCCGCTCGAATTGCACCGCGAGGCCGTCCGGCGGGAATGGATCGACTACAACGGTCATATGAACGTGGCCTATTATGTCGTGGCATTCGACCACGCCTGCGACGCTTTCCTCGAGTACATCGGCCTGGACGAGGCCTACCGGGAGCGCTGTGGCGGCACGACTTTCACGGCTGAATGCCATGTGACCTACCAGCGCGAGCTCCGGGAAGGCGATCCTTTGCGTTTCGCCACGCAGCTGTTTGGCTTCGATGCGAAGCGCATCCATTATTTCCTGCAGATGTACCACGCCGAAGAGGGTTTCCTTGCCGCGACGAGCGAATGGCTGAGCCTGTATATCGACCTGGATACCCGCCGGGTGTCGCCGATGCCGGCGGACATCACCGCCCGCCTCGCCGAGATCCAGGCGGCGCATCGGAACCTGCCCAGGCCGCCGGAGGCCGGCCGCGTGATCCGCGTTCCGCCGGAAAAGCCGGTCTGAGCCCGGGGAACTCGCGGGTGTTGTCCTTGGCGGATTGCGACGAAATTGCAACGATTCACGTTGCCGTCGACCGCCGTATCATCAATTCTAGGGGCATGCTTCGGCGTCGTTCGATATTGGCCGGAAGCTTGGCCGCGGGACTGCTATGGGGGCCTGTCGCACCGGGCAGCGCACGGGCCGCCTGCACCGATCCGCCGGGACCCGAGGTCAACTGGCAGCGTTGCGGTTTCGACGGCCTCGACCTCAAGGGCGTCGATCTGGCCGGCGCGCGCCTGCGTGACGGCTCGTTCTTCCGGGCCGACCTGACGGGCAGCGACCTGTCGAAAGTCCGCGCCTTCCGGGCCAAGTTCGTGAACGCCATCCTGCGCAACGCGAATTTGGACGGCGCCAAGCTTTCCGAGGCCGACTTTACCAAGGCCGATCTGACGGGCGCGTCCCTGGTCGGGGCCGATCTGCGCCGGGTCCGGCTGTTCCACGCCAATCTGCGCGACGCGAACCTGACCGATGCCCGCCTCAGGGGCGCCGATCTCACCCAGGCCGACCTCTCCGGCGTAACCTGGGTTGACGGCAAGCGGATCTGCGCCGAGGGCTCGTCCGGCCGCTGTAACTAGGCAGGTTTTCGAAACTCCGCCCACAGCGCGTGTGGGCGGGCTTCGCAAAAC
>JBHIDD010000193.1:0-5388 GCA_046759925.1 Kiloniellaceae bacterium | reverse complement strand
AGGAACGATTGATGGCGCGTGTCGCGTTGGTCACCGGCGGCACCCGGGGCATCGGGGCCGCGATTTCCGTTGGGCTCAAGCAGGCCGGCTACGGCGTGGCCGCAAATTACGGCGGCAACGACGCGGCCGCCGGGGCGTTCAAGGCGGCGACCGGCATCCCGGTCTACAAGTGGGACGTGGGCCACTTCGCGGCCTGCAAGGCCGGGACGGCGCAGGTCGAGGCGGATCTCGGGCCGATCGACGTGCTGGTCAACAACGCGGGCATCACGCGCGACGCCATGGTCCACAGGATGACGCCGGAGAGCTGGCGCGCGGTGATCACCACGAATTTGGATTCGGTCTTCAACATGACCCGCAACGTCATCGAGGGCATGCGCGCGCGCGGCTTCGGCCGGATCATCTCGATCTCCTCGATCAACGGCCAGAAGGGCCAGATGGGCCAGGCCAACTACTCCGCGGCCAAGGCCGGCCTGATCGGCTTCACCAAGGCCGCGGCCCAGGAAAACGCCTTCAAGGGCATCACGGTCAACGCGGTGGCGCCGGGCTACATCGCCACCGAGATGGTGCGCGCCATGCCCGAAGAGGTGCTCAAGACCAGGATCCTGCCGCAGATCCCGGTCGGCCGCCTCGGCGCGCCGGAGGAGGTCGCCCGCTGCGTCGCCTTCCTGGCGAGCGACGAGGCCGGCTTCATCACCGGCTCGACCTTGTCGGCCAACGGCGGCCAGTACATGACGTGAGGCGAACACGGGGCGGCGGTCGCCCGATTTTCCAGCTTTGCCTTCGATTGCCCAGATAGATACCGCCGTCTTGGCCATATGAAAGCCGGGATAATGTCCAGACTGAAAGACCACCTCAGCGCTGTCCTCAAGAAGGTCCACGCCGGACGATCGGCGCCAATCCTTAACCGCATTCGCTCCATTGCCCGCCTCGAGCGCGTGGAGTGGCGGGGGACTGTCGATGACCGCCTCGACCGCCTGGAACGCGAAGGCCTGGTCCGCCGGGCGGTGCGGCCCGTGCCGATAGAGCTTCTGGAGGAATCGCCCCCGAAGCCGGGTAAAAGCGTTCTCGAAGCCCTCATCGAAGAGCGTCGGGCGGGCCGATGAGGTTCTGGGACAGTTCCGCTGCTAAGCTGCCAGGTGCGCGCGGTGCAGCTCCACCATGGCGGCCATCGAGGGCACCACGAAGTCGGGGCTGACCGCTTCGGGCGGCGGCGGGGTGGCGCCCGGCCCGGCCTTGGCCTTGCCGGCCTGCCGGTTGATCCAGATGGTGGCGAGGCCCAGTTTCTTCGCCGGCACGTGGTCGTGGTAGAGGATCTGGGCCGTGTGCAGGACCTTGTCCTTCGGGACGGTCATCGCCGCGAGGCCCGCAAGCGCACGGTCGAAGTGCGCCCGGCCCGGCTTGTACGAGCCGGCGTCCTCGGCGGTCACGACGAGGTCGAAGGCGACCCCCAGCTTGTCGTTGCTGTGGCGGAACGAGGCCCGGTCGACGTTGGAGACGATGACCAGCTTGTAATGCCGCTTCAGGTAATGAAGCGCCTCCCGGCTGTCCGGAAAGGCCGGCCAATCCCTGACCGACCGCGCGAAGGCTTCGGCGTCCTCCTGCGTTGCCGCGATTCCGAACTCGCCCGCGATGTCGCGCAGGACGGCGGCGAGCACCGCCGGATAGGGCTTGGCCGGGCGCTGCGCTTCCCGCTCGGATTCGAAGCGCGCGAAGCGGGCCAGCAGCTCGGCCGTCCCGGCGCTAACGCCGTGGCGCGACGCCCAGGGTTTCAGCGCCGCCGTGATGCCGGTTTCCCAGTCGATCAGCGTGCCGTAGCAGTCGAAGGTCAGCGCCTTAAAATCGGTGAGTTTCATGGGCGGTTCGGGCCGGCCGCCGTGAAGGCCGCGGTCAGAGCGGTATCCAGGAGTGCTCCCTGGTGTAATGCATGTAACCGACATTCACCCCGGCGCGCAGGCCCACGCCGGTGCGGATCGGTGCCTGGACGATGTCGCCGCTCCTCTGGTAATTGACGCCCACGCCGGCGACGAAATAGAAGCTGCCGTCGACCGCCGGGAAGCGCTGGAAAAGCGAGTCCACATCGGGCAGGTGGTAGATCAGCACGAAGACCTTGGAGGCGTCCGCCCCGAAGTCGAAGCCGACCGTGGGCCCCTGCCAGTACACCTTGCGGCTCTCTCCCGTCTTGCGGTGCAGCGTGCCGTTGCCGTAGCGCACGCCGATCCCGATCGCGCCGCTGACTTCCTCGCCGGCGACGTAGGCGTTCGGCCGCCCCAGGTCCGCGAAGACCTTTTCAATGGCCTTGGCCAAACCCTCCGTGGTCGCGCCGAAAAACTGGCTCGCCTTCTGATAGATCTCGTTCTGCTCGTAGGTGGCCTCCTGCTTCGTCTCCTGGGCGGCCGCGGTTGCGGCCAGGCCGACCAAAACGGCCGGGACGAGGAGGGACCGGCAAATCAGGCGGTTCGTTTGCAACATGGCGGGTCATCCTGTCAGGCATGTTCAGCCATCGAATAGCCGGTTTTGCGCCGGTCCGCAACGACGCCGGGCCGGCGCCCTGTCGATGGCCTGTTTCGGCATCTCCAAATGCCGTATCGCCGAAGTCGCCGAAGGCGGCGCCCGCCTCCCGACCTTCAGTCGGCAGAAGCTGACTTTCGGTCGGCGAAGGCCGAAGTGGTACCTGCCTGCGCGAAGCCGGGGCTCCCGGCCTCCGCAGCCGAAGCGGCTGCTTCGGCGGAGGCGGCTCGCTCCGGCGAAGGCAGGCGGAGGGCAGGTCGGCAGCCCGGTCCGGCAGCCGGTGACCTGCGGGCGCCGGCTGCTCGCGTGCCGGCGCGGCGCGGCTTATTGGGGCAGCCGGGGGACCGTCTCCCGCATGCTGGGACGCCGGGCGAAGGTCTCGTACCAGGCGGCGAGCTTCGGGCGCGTGCCGCGCCAGTCCTCGTCGGCGAAGCGGAAGTCCAGGTAGCCGAGGGCACAGCCCACCGTGATCTGGCCGATGGTCAGCGGCCCGTCCAGGGACTCGGCCTCGAGCCGGTCGAGGGCGCGGCTCACCTTGCCGGCCTGGTGCGTGATCCAGTCGGGCCACTGCAGGCCCTCGGGGCGGCGCGCCGTTTCGAGCATGCGCAGGATGGTGGCGTCCAGGATGCCGTCGGCGAGGGCCTGCCGGCGGAGCGCCCGCCAGCGCGCGGGGCCGGCGGCCGGGAAGATCTTCGGCCCGCCGTGCAGGCTGTCCAGGTACTCGCAGATGACCGGCGAGTCGTAGAGCCATTCGCCCTCTTCCGTGAGCAGCGCCGGGACCTTGCCCAGCGGGTTGTCGTCGATCAGGCCGCTCTCCGGATCCCGGGTATCGGTGAGAATCCGCTCGATGCGCCCGTCGAGGCCCAGCTCGATCGCCGTGACGTTGACCTTGCGGACATAGGGCGAGGTGGTGGAGTAGCGCAGTTTCATGACCGGGTCTCCTGCCTGGACCGCATGTTTCGCGGGATCGGCGGCAACCTAGCATTCCCCCGCGTCCTCTTGAAGCGCCGCCTTGGGCGCGCTTTCTTAACGGCGCTGTGGTAGACTAAGCTCGGTTATGCGGAGCGACGTCGTCGACCTCAGGGATTTCTACGAAACCCAGCTGGGCCAGGTGGCCCGGCGGATGGTCCGCCGCGGCATCCGCGCCATGTGGCCGGACGTGCGCGGCCAGCGCCTGCTCGGCCTCGGCTACGCGACGCCCTATCTGCGCCAGTTCCTTCCCGGATCGGAGCGCGTCCTCGCCTTTATGCCGGTTTCGCAAGGCGTGCTGCACTGGCCGCAGGAAGGGCCCGGCCTGGTGGCGCTGGTCGATGAAACCGAGCTTCCGCTGCCGGACTATTCGGTCGACCGGGTGCTGCTGGTCCATGCCGTCGAGAACAGCGAATACCTGGGCGCCATGCTGCGTGAGATCTGGCGGGTTTTGACCGGCGACGGCCGCCTCCTGGTGGTGGCGCCGAACCGCAGGGGCATCTGGGCGCGGCTCGACCGCACGCCGCTCGGCTGGGGCCATCCCTACAGCAAGGCGCAACTCTCCCGGCTCCTGCGCGACAACATGTTCACGCCGACGCGCAGCGGCCAGGCGCTCTACCTGCCGCCGATGCGCTCGCGGACGCTGCTGCGCTCGGCCCCGGCCTGGGAGCGGATCGGCGGCCGCTGGTTCCCGACCTTTGCCGGGGTGGTCATGATCGAGGCCGGCAAACAGCTTTTCGCGGCCAGCCTGAGGCCCGAGCGCAAGCCCCTGCGCCGGCCGGTCGTGGTGCCGTTCCCGCAGGCGCTCCGGCGCGCGCCGGACCCCCGGGCCGCCTAACCGGCCAAGCCTCCGCCCCTTCGCAAAAGGAACATGGCTTGCTGGCGCCTACCCGCGTGGCGGTCTTCTTTGGCCTGTTGTCGGCAAGTGACCGAAAGGCACTGCTGCAGGAGGGTAGATCGGACATTAATGTCCTATTCTCTGTTGACCCTAGGTCATAATTGTCCTATCTAGAGTAAATGGACGGCGGCGAATTTATAAGGAAAATCAAGAAACTAGGCGGGGATCGGCGGGTCGAAGTTCGTTTCGAGAAGCGACACGGAAAGGGAAGTCACGGCACCCTCTATTACGGCGAGCGCAAGACGACGGTGAAGCACCGGAGGAAGGAAATCGGCGAAGGTCTTTTGAACGCAATGCTCCGGCAGTTAGGGCTCAGAAAGTCAGATATCGTATAGGAAACGGTAGTCATGGAGGCGACCTTATTTGCCTATCCAGTTACGCTGACCAAAGGCGACGATGGGCGTTATCTGGTTAGGTTTCCCGATGTGCCAGAAGCGCTGACCGATGGCGCGACGGAGGAGGAGGCATTGCGTGAAGCTGCCGACTGTCTCTCAGAGGCGCTCATGTCTCGCGTTGCCGACAAGGAGGACATCCCCTTGCCGTCAGAGGTTAAACGCAGCCAGTGTCAGGTCGCGGTGGATCCCACCGTTGCGCTGAAGGTCGCCCTGTATGCGGTGACACGCGAGCAGGGAATTACGGCAGCGGAACTGACGCGGCGCCTTCATGTTGAACATAAGGAGGCAAGACGGCTACTCGATCCTTATCACGCAACCAAATTGCCTCGCCTCAAGGACGCGCTTGCCGCTGTGGGCTATGAGGTCGCTGTCACGGTACACGATGCCTCCCGGCGTGACCGGTTGCTAACCAGTCCTGTGGCGCGACAACGACCGCGTATGTCAATCAAAAAGGCGATAAAGGTAAATCGCTCTGCGTAAAGGACGTATCCCACGACTTTCGGGCGACGATGCGCTGGGTGGTCACGATGTCCGAGGCGGCGCCGGGACCCCGGGCCGCCTAACCCGAAAGATTCACGAAAAGGTACCGCCAAACCCTGATTCTGCGTTATGATTCAT
>JBHIDD010000192.1:0-5438 GCA_046759925.1 Kiloniellaceae bacterium | reverse complement strand
GCCGTCCTCGATGAACTTCTTGGCGTTGTCCCAGGCGCCGCCGCCGGCGGTCATCGAGATGGCCACGAACATGCCGGTTACGATCACGCCGAGCAGCATGGCGCCCACGGCGGCGAGCGCGGCCGCCTGATCGGCGATCAGCAGGATTCCGAAATAGAGCGCGATCGGCGAGAACACCGGCAGCATCGAGGGGACGATCATCTGCTTGATCGCCGCCTTGGTCAGCAGGTCGACGCAGCGGCCGTACTCCGGCTGGCCGGTCCCTTCCATGATTCCGGCGACTTCCTTGAACTGGCGGCGCACCTCCAGCACCACCGAGCCGGCGGCCCTCCCGACCGCCATCATGCCCAAAGCGCCAAACAGATACGGCAGCAGCCCGCCCATCAGCAGGCCGACCACGACGTAAGGATTGGAGAGCGCGAAGTCGATGCCGCCGTCGATCCCGATCAGGCCCTCCCGGACGAAGTGGTCGAGGTCCGAGGTATAGGCCGCGAAAAGGACGAGCGCGCCGAGACCCGCCGAACCGATGGCATAGCCCTTGGTGACCGCCTTGGTGGTGTTGCCGACCGCATCGAGCGCATCGGTCGTCTTGCGGACCGATTCCTCCAGGTCGGCCATTTCCGCGATGCCGCCGGCATTGTCGGTGACCGGGCCGTAGGCATCGAGCGCGACGACCATGCCGGCCAGCGCCAGCATCGTGGTGACCGCGATGGCGATGCCGAACAGGCCGGCCAGCAGATAGGTGGCGATGATGCCGGCGACAATGATCACCGCCGGAATCGCGGTGGCCTCCATGGACACGGCGAGTCCCTGAATCACGTTGGTGGCGTGGCCGGTGGTCGAGGCGAGGGCGACACTTTGGACCGGACGAAACCGCGTCCCGGTGTAATACTCGGTCACCCAGATGAGGCCGCCGGTAATCAGCAAGCCGATCAGGCCGGCGTAATAGAGATGGCGGGCCTCGAAGCCCTGGCCGGCGACCGTGAATTGCCGGTCCATGCCCAACAGCCAATCGGTGACCGGCCAGAGGATGATGGCCGAGAGCACGGCGGTGGCGATGAAGCCCCGGTAAAGCGCCCCCATGATGTTCCGGCTGGCGCCCAGGCGCACGAAGAAGGTGCCGACCACCGAGGCGACGATGCACACGCCGCCGATGACCAGCGGATAGAGCATCATCTGCGAGGCCACGGGCGTGTCGGCGAAGAAGATCGAGGCCAAGAGCATGGTCGCGACGATGGTCACCGCATAGGTCTCGAAGAGGTCCGCCGCCATGCCGGCGCAGTCGCCGACGTTGTCGCCGACGTTGTCGGCGATCACCGCCGGGTTGCGCGGATCGTCCTCGGGGATGCCCGCCTCGACCTTGCCCACCAGGTCGGCGCCGACGTCCGCCCCCTTGGTGAAAATGCCGCCGCCCAGACGGGCGAAGATCGAGATCAGCGAAGCGCCGAAGCCAAGCCCGACCAGCGGCTCGATCAAGGCACGGCCCTCGAGGCCCGAAGCCAGCAGCACGGCGTAGTAACCGGTCACCGCCAGGAGCGCGAGGCCGGCGACCAAGAGTCCCGTGACCGCGCCGGCGCGGAACGCGATGGCGAGGCCCTGGGCCAGGCCCCTGCGGGCGGCATCGGCGGTGCGCACGTTGGCGCGCACCGAGACGTTCATGCCGATGTAGCCCGTCGCGCCCGAGAGCACCGCGCCAATCAGGAACCCCAAGCCGACCGTCAGGCCGAGCGCCACCGAAATGAAAACGAATATGGCCAGGCCGACGACCGCGATGGTCCGGTATTGCCGATTGAGGTAAGCCTTCGCGCCCTCCTGAATCGCACCGGCGATTTCCTGCATGCGTTCCGTGCCGGGGCTGGCGGCCAGGACCGAACGCGACGCCCAAACCCCGTAAAGCAACGCCAGGACGCCGCAGGCGAGCACATACAGCAACTCCGTCGACATCTGGACTTCCCTTGTGTGACGAACCGGCGCGAAAGGCGCCGGTTTCGGGGACCCCGGTTTTCGCGGGTGCGAAAAACCGCGCGGAAAATGCCAGAACCGGTGCGGGAAGGCAACCGCTTGTCATCCCGCGGCCCGGCCGGTTCACCGGGGCGCACGCCCTTGTCGGCGGAAACACCCGGCCAAGCCGCGTGCCGGCCCAGGATCACCGGGGTCGAGGTCAGCCCCTGGCCGGCTTTCGCTGGCTTATGTTCTGAATCAGCACCATACGCACCTTGCCCGGCCCGAGGACCCGCTCGCTCGCCCGGGTCAAGCGCTTCTTGACGATCGGCAGGTCAAAGCCCCGCTCCTGCACATAACGCAGGGCGAAGATCGCGTGCAGTTCGGTGAGGAAAGCATCCCTGAGGATCGGCGTCGTCCGCCTGACCTCCTGCAAGGTCATCGGCTTCAAGAGCTCCACGACGGGCACCAGGGTTACGTGAAGGATCACCCGCCCCTGGCGGATGATCGGCAGCACGATCGGTTCCAGCTCGATGAAGCGCTTCAGTTTGATGGGCTGGCCCCCGGGACCGATCTCCTCGGTCTGCTCGGCTTCGCCGCGCGCTTCGGTGCCGTCGTTCCCACGCAGGAAGAACCACCAGCCGGCCCCGGCGGCGCCGGCCACCAACAGCATCAGGACTATGAGGATCGCCAGTCGATTCATCGCAGGACATCACCGCCCGAAGCAAGCTTGCCAGACCGCGGTCATAGCCCGGTCCTGGTGAATAATCGGTTAAGTATTTGGTCTGATTGGAATTTCTAGAAATGAGACCAGCCGCCGCCGGGCCGGGCGATCTCCTGACCGGCCTCATCCAGCACCCGGATCCCCTGGCCTTCCAAGAGGCGGCCGACCCGGCTCAGCGGCAGGCCGAGGGCGGCGGCCAGATCGGCGACTTCGCCGGCGCGCCCCGGCGCGGCGGTGAACAGAAGCTCGTAGTCATCGCCGCCCGAGAGGACGCTGCGGCGCAGGCCGGGCCGACCCGTCAGCGCCGCGCCGGCGGCGTCCGACAAGGGCACGGCGCCGGCCTGGATCTCGGCGGCCAAGCCCGAGGTCTCGGCGACATGCCCCAGATCCGCGACCAGGCCGTCGGAGAGGTCTATGGCCGCCGAGGCCAGGCCGGTCTCGACCAGCGCCCGGCCCAGCGCCAGGCGCGGTTCCGGCAGGCGATAGCGGTCGATGAGCGCCGCCCGGGCCGGCGCCGGCACGTCCGGCAGCTCGCCGCGGATCGCCTTGAGCCCGAGCGCGCCGTCGCCGATGGTCCCGGATACATAGACCAGGTCGCCGGCCCGCGCCGTGGCGCGGGCCAGCGCCCGGCCCCGGGGGACCACGCCGAAGGCGGTCAGCGACAGGCTCAGCGGACCGGGGGTCGCCACCGTATCACCGCCCACAAGGGTTACGCCGAACGCCCGCTGGTCCGCGGCGAGACCTTCGGCGAAGGCCTCGATCCAGGCCTCATCGACCCTGTGCGGAAAGGCCGTCGTCATGACGTAACTGCGCGGTCGCGCGCCCATCGCCGCCAGGTCCGAGAGATTGACCCGCAGCAGCTTCCGCGCGACCAGGTCCGGCGGGTCCTCGGGCAAAAAATGGACGCCCTCGACCATGGCATCCACCGTGACGACCAGGGTTTCGTCGGGCCCGAGATCGAGGAGCGCGGCGTCGTTGCGGAGCCCGTCCGCCCCCGGGGCGGCCGCCGCGAGCGGCGCGAAGTACCTGGCGATCAGGTCGAATTCGCCGCGCACGCCCGCCTCCGTCTCGGGTGTTGCCTGCCTCAGTCGGGTTCCGGTTTCGCCGCCGGCGGGCCGTCCTGCGCGAACTCCTCGGTGCGCAGCGCACGCGCCAGGCGGTCGAGCACGCCGTTGACCAGGCCCGGCTCCTTGCCGCTGAAAAACGCATGGGCCAGATCCACGTACTCGGTGACGATCACGCGGGCCGGCACATCCGGCCGTTCGGAGAGCTCGTAGGCGCCGGCCCTGAGGACGACGCGCAGCAAGGTCTCCAGCCGTTCGACCGGCCAGTCCGCCTCGAGCACGGCCGCCAGCATGTCATCGAGCGCCTTGCGCGCGGCGACCACGCCCTTGATCAGGTCGCCGAGCATGGCGCGATCGACGGCGGGAAGCCGCAGACCGTCGACCTCCTCCCCGACGCGATGGTCCAGGAACTCGCGCAAGACGGCCTCCGCCGAACCGCCGGCCATTTCGATCTGGTAAAGCGCCTGCGTGGCGGCGAGCCGGGCGGCGCTCCGCCGCGGGCTGCTGGCCGCCCGGCGGCCGAAGGCCCGGGCCGCACCGGGCGGCGACGAACCGCTCATGACTGTCATGCCCCTAGCGCGGGTACAGGCGGAAGCGGCGCTTGATCTCCAGCATTTCCATGCAGGCGCGGGCCGCTTCGCCGCCTTTGTTCTTGCCGTCGATGCGGGCCCGTTCCCAGGCCTGCTCTTTCGTCTCGCAGGTGAGGATACCATAGCCCAGCGCCAGCACGTAACGGCAGGCCAGGTCCTGGAGCTTGCGCGCGCTTTCGCCGCAGATATATTCGTAATGGGTGGTCTCGCCGCGAATCACGCAGCCAAGGGCCACATAGCCGTCGAAGCGCCGCCGGCCGGCGAAAAATTCCATGGACCGAACACCCATATGGACGGCGGCGGGGATCTCGAAGGCGCCCGGCACCGAAACCCGCTCGAAACCGGCGCCCAGGCGCTCCAACTCGGTCGTCGCGCCTTTGAGCAGCGCGTCGGCGATGTCCTCGTAGAAACGGGCCTCCACGATCATGATGTGCGGGGTATCGACCATCCTTGCCCTTGCCGAATCTCAGTCGAGGCCGATCGGGCGCTGCTCGACGACCCGCAGGCCGTAACCGTCGAGCCCGACGATCGTGCGCTTGGTATTGGACAGCACGATCATATCGGTAACCCCCAGGTCGAGCAAAATCTGCGCCCCGATGCCATAGTCGCGCAGCTCGCCGAAGGTCTTCTCGGGTTCGCCCAGGCGGGCCCGGACGGCGTCCGAGAGGCCGGTGGCCGGCGGCTCGCGGATCAGGACCATGACGCCGCGGCCGGTCTCGCCGATCATGTGCATCACCCGTTGCACTTCGCCCACCTTGCCGCTGGTCTTGTGGCCCAGGACATCGTCGAGCACGTCGAGGACGTGCACCCGGACCAGCACCGGCCCCGGGGCGGAAAGGTCGCCCTTCCAAAGGGCAATGTGTTCCGCAGAGGAGGTCCTGTTGATATAGACCGCCATCTGGAACAGGCCCCCGAATTGGCTCTCGAAGTTGGTCGTGAGCACGCGTTCGACGATGCGGTCGTGGCGCCGGCGATAGGCGATCAAATCGGCAATCGTCGCGATCTTTCGGCCGTGGTGCGGGGCGAAAGTGATCAGGTCCTGGCGGCGCGCCATGGTGCCGTCGTCGTTCATGATCTCGCAGATCACAGCTGCCGGATTCAGCGCAGCAAGCCGTGCTA
>JBHIDD010000191.1:0-5471 GCA_046759925.1 Kiloniellaceae bacterium | reverse complement strand
GGTCGGCCATGTCGTTGTTGGCGTAGCGCAGGCGCCGCGCCTTGCACAGCCGGATCCCGTCGATGATGCTGGCGTGGTTGAGGGAATCGCTGATCACCGCGTCCGGCTCGTCCAGCAGGGTCTCGAAGAGGCCGGCATTGGCGTCGAAGCAGGAGGAATAGAGGACCGCGTCCGCGGTGCCCAGGAAGGCGCTCAGGCGTTCCTCCAGCTCCCGGTGAACCGTCTGGGTGCCGCAGATGAAGCGCACCGACGACATGCCGAAGCCGTAGCGCTCGAGTGCCGCCCGGGCCGCCTCGACGAGCGCCGGGTGGTTGGACAGGCCCAGATAGTTGTTGGCGCAGAAGTTCAGCACCTCCCGGCCGTCGTCCAGGCGGATCGCCGCCTCCTGGGGCGAGGCGATGACGCGCTCCTGCTTGTAGAGACCGGCCTCCCGGAGGGCCTCGGTCTCCCGGGTCAGGTGCTCGAGGAATCTCGCGTCCATTGGCCGTCGCCTTACGTCCGCAATCCGGGGCAAGCCGGATCAATACCGATATCCAATACTATTGAGCCGTTTCATGGGCGCCAATCGGTTCGTCTTGGCCGGCGTCGCCGGGCGTCGCGGAACCCTGAAGGATTTGCCGAATGACCTTGGCCCGGACATTCGGGGCCGGATCAAGATCACGCCGGTTAGCCGCTCCGGGTCGTGACATGGCCGCAGCGCCGGCACTGAACCTTGGTCACGCTTCCGCCCGGCCCGAAGCCGTAGGTGACGTCGATGACCTGGAAATCGTGCAATCTCAGAAAGCAGAGGATGCGGCCCAGGATTTCTGGCATCGTGCCAACTCCTCGCCTGCGCGCGGCCGTGCGGGCCACGCGCCGCCCGCCATCGCGGGTTGCTTACGACTATTCTACTTCAAGGTGACCCGGTTCGCGGGACAATTCCCCGCCCGCCGGGCGGTAGACCCCGATCGGGCGTTCAAGCCGCCGGCGGCGGGGGCCAGACCAGGAACACCGCGGCGAGCACCGCTTCGACGCCGAGGTACGTCAGGGTCGTCCCGCCCGGCGCACCGTCGAGCAGTATCGAGTAAAGGCGGGTGACGATCAGCAGGGCCATGACCACGCCCAGGGCCAGCACCAGAAGCCGAGCGTTCGGCAGGTCCCAGCAGGCCCAGAACGCGATCGCCGCGAGCGCGGTCATCATGGCGTTGAGCGCCCGCAGCTGGTTCTTGGCATCCGGGCTGTCGGCGATCAGCCAGATGCGCCCGATCCCCGGCCTGAAGGCGCCGGCCAGGCCCGGGCCGGCCAGACTGAGGCCGAGCACCACGAGACAGCAGTACAGAACGGCGGAGTGGACAGTCGTCATCGGCTCTCCTGCATCCTTCCAGACCCCGGGCGCGGCTAGGGCGTATCGCGCTCGGCCGTTTCGTCCATGGCGTCCAGGATCGAGCCGGCAAGCTTGACGCCGGTGGCGACCAGTTCGGGCACCACGGTATGGGCGCCGAGCTTTTCCAGCTCCTGCGCGTGCGCGTCGTCACGGGCCCGCGCGAAAACCTTCAGGTCCGGGAAGATGTAGCAGACCAGCGCGACCAAGCGCAGCGCCGCCTTGGGATCGTCGACCGCGATCACCATGGAGCGGGCGCGCTCCACGCGGAGCGCGACGAGGATCTCCGGCCGGGTCATGTCGCCGTAGTAGACCGGCAGGCCGCGCTGGCGCGCCTGGGCGACGCGCTGCGGCTCCAGATCGACGGCGACGAAAGGCACCCGGGCGCCTTCGAGGCGCGCGGCCACCGCGCTGCCCACCCGGCCGAATCCGGCGATCACCACATGTTCCGTGAGCGCCTCCGCCTCCCCGGCCATCTCTTCCACCCCCGGGACGGCTGCACGCTCGAGGCGTCGCGAAACGCCGCGGCCGAAGCGCGCCAGGAACGGGGTCGCCATCATGGTCAGCGCGACCGCGACCAGCAGAAGCTGTCCCTGCTCCGCGGGCAGGATGCCGCCGACCATCGCGAAACCCAGCAGGACGAAGGCGAACTCGCCGCCCTGGGACAACAGAATGCCGAGTTGCACGGCCTGGGCCCCAGACAGCCCGAAGAGGCGGGCCAGACCGGCCAGCAGGACCGCCTTGCCGACCAATAGGGCCGCGGCCAGCGCGACGATCAGGCCCCCCTGCTGCCGGGTCAGCGCCAGATCCATGGACATGCCTACGGTCATGAAGAAGAGACCCAGCAGAAGGCCGCGAAACGGCTGGATCACCGCGCCCACCTGGTGACGGTAATGGGTCTCCGCCAGAAGCATGCCGGCAAGGAAGGCGCCGAAGGCCATGGACAGGCCGGCCAGCTTGGTGAACATACCGGTGCTCAACACGACGAAGAGCGTCAGCGCCGCGAAGATTTCCGGATTGCGGAGGCTCGCCACCGGCCAAAACACGTGGCGCAGGACAAGCCGGCCGATGCCGAGGATCGCGACCACCGCGACGGTCACCTTGAGCGCGGCGAGGCCGAGCGCGCCAAGGACCGAGCCCTCCTCTTGGCCCAGCACCAGGACGCAGACCAGAAACGGCGCGACCGCAAGGTCCTGGACCAGAAGCACCGCGAAGGCGGAGCGGCCGAAGCGCGTGGTGATGTCGCCCCGTTCGGAGAGCAACTGCAGGACGATCGCGGTCGAGGACAAGGCCAGGGCGGCACCGATCACCGCCGCCGCGCCGGCGCGCGCGCCGGCCAGCACGGCGACCACGGCGATCACGAGCGAGGTCAGCACCACCTGTGCAGCGCCCAGGGCGAAGATTCGTCCGCGCATCACCTTGATGCGCTCGAAAGGCAGCTCCAGGCCGACGGTGAACAAAAGGAAGGCCACGCCCAACTCGGCGAGCGCCCGGGTGGTCTCGACATCCGTCACCAGGGCCAGACCCGTGGGCCCGATGACCGCCCCGGCCACCAGATAGCCGAGCACCGAGCCGAGCCCAAGGCCCTGAAACAGCGCCACCGAAACGACCGCGGCGAGCAGGATGACGATGACCTCCAACAGGAAACCGGCCTCGGGCATTGGGCGTTCCGGTCGAGTGAGTTGAGCTACCGGGCCAAGGTGGACGATTCCACGCCCGATGTCAGTAGCCATCGTCCCGGATCGGCTTTCCCGACCGCGGGCCGGGCCCGTGCAGCGCCCTTGCGGCCGGCATGCCCGCTTAAGCTCTGACATCGGCGGCGGGCGGTGACCGCGACGGAGGCGGCGCGGTCGAGCCGCGCCGGGGCCGATGTCACGGCAAAGGCGGCGGGATGTCCGGCGTTCTCAGGCCCGAACGCTGAAGCCCCAGATCGCCCGCGCGCGCGAAGTCCCGTGCGGCGCGCGCGCGCGCGCCCTTGGCCTCGAAGGCGAAACCCCGGTTGTGGTACGCCTCGGGGAAGTCCGGCTTGTTGACGATGGCCGCGCTGTAGTCCGCGATCGCGTAATCGTAGAGCTCCTTGACATGGTAGGCATTGGCGCGGTTGAACAAGGCATCGGCGAGGTGCTCCAGCGACAGATCGCCCGCCTCGATCGCCCGCGTGTAAAGCTCGATCGCGAAATCGAGATCGCCGCGCTCGGCCGCCGCGAAGCCCCTCTTGAAGTCGCGATACCCGTCGGGCCGCCCCACCGGGGGCACCGGCATTCCGACCCACTCGTCGCGCCGCGGCGCCGGGCCGGCGGCTGCCCCATCCAGGTGCGCGAGCAGTTCCCGCGTCGCCCGGCCGTCGACGGGCAGGCCGTGTTGGCGTTGGTAAGCCTCGATCGCGGCAACCGTCCGGGCGCCCATCCGGCCGTCGACTGGCCCGGGGTCCATGCCGATCCGCTTGAGGTTTCGCTGGATCGAAAGCACCAGATTTTGATCGTTCGATGGCTCCGCCGCGGCGGACAGGCCGCCTCGCTTCACGAGCCGGGCGATCACCCCTTCCAGATCGAAGGCCCGTTCGGTCTTCGGCCGCGGCGGGCCTTCCGCTTCGGAGGCTGCCGCGGCCTGTGCGTCCGCGGAGACGGCCGGCCGTTTCGGCTCGACCGGCTCTTCCGCGGGGCGCGGGGTCGCCAAGGCAACAGCCGTTTTCTCCGGTTCGGCCGGCTGTTTCGGCGCGGCCAGCGCTTCGCCTCGGGCCGCAGGCTTCGGAACTGGCCGATCGGCAATCGTTTCATTCGGCGCGGCCAGGGCTTCCGCTTCGGCCGCAGGCTTGCCGGGCGGCATGATCGAAGCGGGCCGTTTCGGCGCGGCCAGCGCGTCCCCCTGGGCCGCGGGCTTCGGGGCTGGCAGCGCGGCGATCGTCTCCGTCGCCTCGGCCGGCGCTTCGGCCGGATCCGCGGGCGCGTCCTCGGCTTCCGGTTCCTGGAGCACTTCCGCCGCCGCCGCTTCGCCGGGCGCCGCGTGCTCCGGAGCAGGCGCCTCGAATGCGCCACCCGCGGCCGCGGACCCGTCCCGATCGGGCGCCGGCGACGCGTCAGGCACGGCCTCCTCTGGCTCCGGCGCCGCAGGCACCGCGGCTTGCTGCGCAGCCTTCAGTTCCAAGAAAACCTGCACCACTTGGCGCAGTTCGGCGAGCAGCGCCTTGCTGGGCACCCCGTCGGCCGGCAGCGCGGCAAAGTCCTGGTACAGCCGAATGGCGCCGCGGGTCCGCTCGTCGACCACCCCGTCGATCGTTCCGGGATCGAAACTGAGTTCGTCCAGGAGCCGCTCCAGCTCCGCCAGCTCCTCGACGTCAAGATCCGCCGCGGCCGCGGCCGGGAAGCCGGCGAGCAACGCCGCGGTAAACCCAAGGACTCCAGTTGCCCTGCGCAGTCCTGTTCGCATGCCCTGATTTTACGCCAAGATTTCGCATCGAGCCACAAGCCAGCGGAAGAAATCCCGTCCCGGCCCTCTGGCCGCCGGCAAAGGGCAACCGCTCAACCGGACCGTGCGTTGGCGAGCAACGCCGCCCCGAGCGCGAGCAACATGGCAGTGGCGGCCAGGATGAAGACCCACTCGGTAAGGCCCTGGTCGATCAGCCAGCCGAAAAAGACCGGCGAGACCGCGCTGCCGAGGCGAGCCGGGGTTTCGGCGGCGCGCCGTTGCGGTTAGCATCGGCGCCATGGCGGAGTCCGGCATGCCCCGATGGCCGTCTGCGTCGGGCATCGACGTCTCGGCAGACGCGCCGGTGCGCAGGATCTCCGCCGAGGAGGTCGAGGAAATTCTCGCCGCGCATCGGCGCTATCTGGAGACCGGCCGCAAGGCGGGCGCCCGCGCCAGCTTCCGCCTGGTCGACCTGTCGGGGATGGATTTATCGGGGCGGATTCTGCGGCGGGCCCGGATGGACCGCGCCCGGCTCGCGGACGCGAGCCTCGCCGGCGCCGATCTCACGAAGGCCAACCTGATCGGGGCCAGCGCGCAACGCGTGGACTTGTCCGGCGCCGAGCTCACCGGGGCACGCCTGGGCGGGATCAACCTCGCCGGGGCGAAGCTCGTGGGCGCGCGGCTTGCCGGCGCCGACCTGAGGGGG